>JBEGUX010000029.1:0-3401 GCA_041178685.1 Bacteroidota bacterium | reverse complement strand
CGTTCGCTGAGAGGTTTGTCGCGCATCAGATGCTCCAGCTTTGAAACATCCTTGTGAGAATAGTAAAGAATGCATTTGCCTTCCATGCCATCTCTTCCGGCGCGTCCGGTTTCCTGGTAATAATTTTCTATTGATTTGGGAATATTGTAGTGAATGACAAATCTGACATCCGGCTTATCAATACCCATTCCGAAGGCGATCGTCGCTACGATGACATCGATCTCTTCCATGAGAAACTTATCCTGCGTTTCCGCTCTAACGTGAGCATCGAGGCCGGCGTGATAAGGCAATGCACGGATTCCGTTGGTTGACAACGTCAGTGCGATCTCTTCTACTTTTTTACGACTGAGGCAATACACTATACCCGATTTGCCCTGATGTTGCTTAACGAATTTAATGATCTCACGGGCGATATCCACTTTCGGACGCACCTCGTAATATAAATTGGCACGATTGAACGACGCTTTGAAAACCGTAGCATTCATCATTCCCAGATTCTTCTGAATATCGAGCTGAACCTTGGGTGTTGCGGTAGCCGTAAGTGCTATGACCGGAACTTTTCCAATGGCATCGATAATTGGGCGCAATCTTCTATACTCCGGACGAAAATCGTGACCCCATTCAGAAATACAATGTGCTTCGTCGATTGCGAAAAAGGAGATTGGTACTGAACGAAGAAACTCAACATTTTCTTCTTTAGTTAATGATTCCGGTGCAACAAACAATAACTTGGTTTTTCCGTTGCGCACGTCGTTTCGGACGGCTGCCATTTCGGTCTTGTTCAGTGAGGAGTTTAGAAAATGTGCAACACCTTCATCACTGCTAAAACCACGCATCGCATCCACCTGATTTTTCATCAATGCGATTAATGGTGATACGACTATGGCTGTACCTTCCATGATTAAGGAAGGTAATTGATAACACATGGACTTTCCACCGCCAGTAGGCATGATTACGAAAGTGTCCTTGCCAGCTAAAACATTTTGAACGACTGCCTCCTGATCCCCTTTGAATTTATCGAACCCAAAATACCTTCTCAGCTGTTCGTTTAGGGATGTTTCTGCCACTAACATTATAATTGATTGATTTTCAGTTAATTTTAAATAAGGTATTGCAAAAAACCTATAGTTACTGCTCTAAAATTAAATAATTTTGCAGCTAGTAAGCAAGTATTTGTGAAACTATTTCCCAACAATCTTACACGGCGTGAAAAAATCAGATAAGCTTAAAGCATTGGCTATCAAAACACTGGAAATAGAATCCCAGGCTATTTCGCATTTAAAATCCTTCATCAACGATGATTTTATCGCCTGTGTCAACCACATTCTGACTTCTAAAGGACGTGTAGTGGTTACGGGCGTGGGAAAGAGCGCTGTGATTGCCCAAAAGATCGTAGCGACGTTGAATTCTACCGGCACTCCTTCCATCTTCATGCATGCCGCAGATGCCATTCACGGCGATCTGGGAATTATTCAACGCCACGACATCATCATTTGCATTTCAAAGAGTGGCGACACGCCGGAAATAAAAGTTCTACTCCCATTGTTAAAATCATGGGGAAATAAACTTGTGGGAATGACCGGCAACACTTCCTCTTACCTTGCCAAGCATTCAGACCTTGTTTTGAACACATGGGTTGCACAAGAAGCCTGTCCGAATAATCTTGCACCAACGAGTAGCTCAACTGCTCAAATGGCAATGGGAGATGCACTGGCCGTATGTTTGCTGGAATCCCGAGGCTTCTCGAGCCGTGATTTTGCCAAATACCATCCCGGAGGCGCACTGGGTAAAAAACTTTATCTTAAAGTTAAAGATATCTATCCCGGAAATGCTGCTCCACAAGTAAGCTTGACCACCGATATCCGTAAAGTAATAGTTGAGATTACCTCCAACCGGCTTGGTGCTGCTGCGGTTTTAAAAGGGAAGGAATTAGTTGGCATCATCACCGATGGCGATCTTCGCAGAATGATGCTTAACAGAAAGGACTTCCACACATTAACCGCCAAAGAAATTATGAGCAGCACACCAAAGTCTGTGGAAAAAGATACAATGGCCGTAGACGCGCTAACGTTGATGCGTGAGTTTAATATTTCGCAATTGATCATTACCGACAAAGGCAAATATGTTGGTATGATTCACCTTCACGATCTCATAAAAGAAGGGATCATTTAAAATGGCATCAACACCTAAAAAGAATTCATCCGGGGAGATGTCTTTCCTCGAGCACCTGGAAGCGCTTCGCTGGCATTTGATGAGAGCTGCAATTGCTATTGTGGCACTCGCGTGCATTTGGTTTTTCATGAAAGAGCTGTTGTTCGACGGCATTCTGCTAGCGCCTAAAAGTCCTGACTTCCCTACTTATAAAGTGTTATGTAGGTTATCCGAAAAGCTGAACATGGGTGATGAATTGTGTGTGACAGTCATTCCATTTTCTTTGATTGCCACCGACATTTCGTCTCAGTTTACCACACACATGTGGATTGCATTTTTAGCCGGCTTGATCACCGGTTTCCCTTATTTAGTATGGGAATTATGGCGTTTTATCAAACCTGCATTACACCAGCACGAACGTCAATATGCACAGGGAATCGTTTTTTACGTTTCATTCCTCTTCCTCCTGGGAATTGCCTTCGGCTATTATATCATTACACCGATGACTGTCAACTTCCTGGGAACCTACCAGGTAAGCAGGGAAGTACAGAATATGATTTCACTCGATTCTTTCATTTCAACAGTTAGTACAATGACTTTGCTTACCGGAATAGTTTTTGAATTACCGGTTGTCGTTTATTTCCTCACCAAAATCGGAATTCTAACCGCTGGTTTTATGCGGGAGTACCGACGTCATGCTGTGGTAATCATTTTAATACTCGCTGCAGTTATCACACCTACCTCTGATGTAACCACATTGATGTTAGTAGCCATCCCACTCTACATTCTATATGAACTTTCCATTTTTGTGAGTGCATACGTAAACCGTAATAAAGCCACAGCCTGAATATCATGAGCTCAAACAATGTAGCCGACTTCAATGCGTACCGCACCAAGATGAATGAACGCATCATGGAATCGGACAACCTGGTCATCAAACGACTCTTCAACCTTGATTCTAACACCTATACTGAAGGTGCACTAAATGTTAAAACGAAAGAAATGCTGGGATTGGTGGCATCGATGGTTTTACGGTGCGACGACTGTATCCGTTATCATCTGGGTAAATGCCACGAAACGGGCGTTAGTTCGGAAGAACTTTTCGAAGTATTTGCTATAGCCAACATTGTTGGCGGAACCATTGTTATTCCTCATCTACGAAGGGCTGTTGAATACTGGGATGAATTACAAAAAAGTTAAGCACTTTTTCTATGTATTTTCGTTCTACTTATGGACGGATCGTACGTGAA
>JBEGUX010000028.1:0-4415 GCA_041178685.1 Bacteroidota bacterium | reverse complement strand
TCGCAGGCCAATCCATTCCTTCCGCCCGAAGTGTTGAACATGGGCGTAACTGTAAAGAAGTCGCTAACGTTCCCGCTGATGCTGGTCTCGTTGTATTCGCCAAACAATTCGTACGATAAAGACTTTCTTGTCAATTATTCATATATCAATGCAGTTGATGAGCTGAAGCGCACAGAAGGTGTTGGAGATGTTTCTGTACTAGGCGGTACTCAGTACGGAATGCGTTTCTGGTTGCAGCCCGACAAATTAGCCGCTTACAATCTGACTATTCAGGAAGTAATGGCAGCGGTGAAATCGCAAAATGCGATTCAGCCCGGTGGTTCGTTCGGTGGCGAACCTTCCACTCCCGGAACACAATACACGTATGCTGCTCAATTGCAATCACGACTGATTACACAGGAACAATTTGGTGAAATTGTAATCAAGTCGGATGCAAACGGTGCGCTGGTGCGATTGAAAGATGTAGCACGTATCGAATTGGGAAGCGAGAACTATCTCTCCAGCAGTCGACTGAACGGTAATCCTTCTGCCATCATCGCTGTCTATCAAATTCCCGGATCCAACGGTCTTGCTGTTGCGGATGCTGTACGAGAAAAGATGGCCACGCTGAAAGAGAGTTTTCCGGATGATATGGATGTGGCTTATCCGCTCGACACCACCTTGGCCGTTGATGCGGGTATTGAAGAAATCTTCCATACGTTGCTGGAAGCGCTGGTGCTCGTTATCCTTGTGGTATTTCTCTTCCTGCAAAACTGGCGCGCAACACTTATTCCGTTGTTGACGGTTCCTGTATCACTCATCGGTACATTTATTTTCTTCCCTATGCTGGGCTTTTCGGTGAATGTATTGTCGCTCTTAGGTATGGTATTGGCGATCGGTCTCGTCGTTGACGATGCTATAGTTGTTGTCGAAGCGGTGATGCATCATATGCAGCACGGCATGTCAGCCAAAGAAGCTACTCGTAAAGCGATGAAGGAAGTAGCAGGACCTGTGGTCGCCATTGCGATCATCCTCGCAGCTGTATTTATTCCGGTGGCATTAACCGGCGGCATTACCGGCCGATTATATCAGCAGTTTGCCATCACTATTGCTATCTCTGTACTCTTGTCAGCATTCAACGCGCTGACATTAAGTCCGGCATTATCGTCTATCATTCTTAAACCAACAAAGCCGGGAACCGGTTTGTTAAGTCGTTTCTTCGGAGCGTTCAATCGCTTCTTCGACCGACTCACAGAGCGCTATGGTAAGGTAACAGGTTACTTCGCACGCAAGCTGGTGGTAATGTTTTTATTACTCGGCGGAATCGTTGCTCTAGCAGGTAAACTGATGTCAGCAGTACCCGGTGGATTCGTACCCGAAGAAGACCAAGGTTATTTCATCTGTGCCATTCAATTGCCGGATGCTGCATCGTTACAACGCACGGATCAGGTATCACGGAAGGTGGAGAAAATTT
The DNA here is from genome assembly GCA_041178685.1 of Bacteroidota bacterium. GTDB lineage: Bacteria > Bacteroidota > Bacteroidia > AKYH767-A > 2013-40CM-41-45 > Pollutiaquabacter. Next base: position 2,962 of record JBEGUX010000028.1, on the reverse strand, counting down.
TGGCCAGCATTCCTGAGGTAGCATCTTATTCCGTGGTAAACGGAAACAACATGCTGACGTCTTCCATTGCATCCAACACCGCTACTGTATTCGTAGAGTTGAAGCCTTGGGCTGAGCGCGAGAAAACAGCTGCAATGGTAATCAGAAAAGCCAATCGATTATTCATGACTGAAATCACAGAAGCGATGGTATTGGCTGTCGGACCGCCACCAATTCCAGGACTTGGAAGTTCGGGCGGATTCACCATGGAGATTCAGGATCGCGGAGGAAATTCGCCACAATATCTTGCTGAGCAGACTCAGAAATTTGTTACCGCTGCTTCCGAACGACCGGAGATAGGAAAAGTATATTCCTTATACCGAGCTAATGTTCCGCAGAAGAGTATTCAAGTGGATCGTGAGAAAGTAGAAAAACTTGGTGTGCAGTTGAGTGATGTCAATTCAACCATCGGCGTATTATTAGGAGGAGCATTTATCAACAACCTGAATCAATTCGGTCGTCAGTATAAAACATATATGATGGCAGATGCTGATTATCGCATGCGTCCGGAAGATTTGTCGAAGTTTTTTGTTCGCGACAATCAAGGTAATATGGTGCCAATCGGAACATTGGTGTCCGTGCGCGATACCGCGGGCCCACAGTTTACGAACCACTACAATATTTTCCGCGCTGCGGAGGTTTCAGGAACTCCTTCGCCCGGCTATAGTTCCGATCAGGCGCTTGATGCGTTGGAAGAAGTAGCGAAGCAAACGTTGCCTGGCGATATGGGCTATGAATGGAGTAACATCTCCTATCAAGAGCGCGCATCAGCCGGTCAGGCAGGAGCAGTATTCGGCATGGCTTTACTTTTCGTCTTTCTTATTCTTGCTGCGCAGTACGAAAGCTGGAGTTTGCCATTCAGTGTATTACTTGGAACGCCGTGGGCGGTGATGGGAGCTTTCCTTGGACTTTATCTTGCGCGATTTTTCTCGGAAGCGTATGTTAATAATGTCTTTGCACAAATCGGACTAGTCATGTTGATCGGATTGAATGCTAAGAACGCGATATTGATTGTGGAGTTTGCTAAGATGAAGCGCGAGCAGGGAATGGATGCTTTCACGGCGGCGCTGGAAGGAGCCAAGCTGCGACTGCGTCCTATTCTTATGACTTCACTGGCATTTATTCTCGGTGTAGTGCCACTGCTTAGAGCAGCCGGAGCCGGCGCTGAGGCGCGTAAAGTGATGGGAATGGCAGTATTCAGCGGAATGATTGTAGCTACGCTGATCGGGTTGCTTTTGATACCGGCTATGTACGTCTTCATTGAAAAAATTTCCGGAAAGAAATCGATTCCTTCCGGTGATGTTATTAATAACGATACAACGCACTAAGTCGTATGAAGAAAGTAATATTATCACTCGTTGCGTTAGTATATTTTTCCGGCTGCATGGTCGGCCCAAAATACAGTCGTCCGCAACAACCGCAGCCCTCTTCATTCTATGAAGGCAACAGTGCGATTGATACCACGAAATCAGTTGCCAACTTAAAGTGGTTCGATTTGTATAAAGATCCTGTGCTGCGTGCACTGCTGGATTCAACGTTGCGCAATAATCTTGATCTTAAAATCGCCGTTGCCCGTATTGATCAGGCGCGCGAGTTTTATGGAATTGCAAAGGCACAACTTTTTCCATCGTTGAGTTACAATATCTCTGCTTCTGAAAATTTCTCCAATAGTGGATCAACATCTGCGTTCTCGATGGGCGCAGGTTTGTCGTGGGAACTCGATATTTGGGGAAAGATCCGTCGTTCGAGAAATGCTGCGCTGGATGATTTGCTGGCATCTGAAGAAGGAATGAAAGCCATTAAGACGACGTTAGTCTCCTCGATGGCAACGGCTTATTTCCAGTTGCGCGATTTTGATAACCGTCTTGCTATTTCTCAGTCTACATTAATGCTGCGCCAGGAGTCTTATGCGCTCTTGCAACAGCGTTTTGATAAAGGTTATATTTCTGAATGGGATTTATTACAAGCCAAGCAGCAGATGGCTGATGCAGAAGCGTCTGTTGCAGCGTATGAACGTGCTGTAGCGTTGACCGAGCACGTCATGTGTACACTGATGGCGGTAACACCAATGCAGCTGTCTCGCGGACTTCAAAACAATGAGCAGCCGCAGCCACCGGTTATTCCTTCCGGCCTTCCATCGACATTACTGGAACAACGTCCTGATGTTCGACAAGCGGAATATATATATATGCGTGAGGTGGAAAAGATCGGCGTTGCACAAGCTTTACGGTTTCCTTCGTTACAGCTTACCGGACTTTTAGGTGTTGCGAGTGGCGACCTCTCCGGATTACTTAGTGGCGATGCTGTAGCGGGTTCTGTAACTGCCGGCTTGCTGGGACCGATTTTTGAATTCAAAAAGAACAAACGAAGGGTAACTGCACAACAAAAATCGGCAGAGGCAGCAGCATTCAATTACACGAAAACGAATATTCGTGCACTGCAAGAAGTAGAAGATGCGCTCGTATCTATCGAAACACTCACGCGCGAATTAGCGGCAAGAGATCAACAAGTGGAAGCTGCCCGAAAAGTTTTCACATTTAGTCAGGCACGTTACGATGCCGGCTTTACTTCGTATCTGGAATTGCTCGATGCTCAACGTACTCTGTTTCAAACAGAGCTATTGACTTCCTCTGTGCGCCAACAACAACTTGCATCCTATGTCGAGTTGTACCGCGCTTTGGGTGGCGGTTGGTAACCCTTTTCAGTCGTTCACTTTTATAGGTTAAAAAGTAGGGTCATTTTTATTTGTACATCCCGCTTTTTAGTTTAAATTTATAGTTCTTTTCTCTATTTTAAAGGACGTTCGTATGCACACTGTATTGATTAAGAACGGACGGGTAGTTACCGCCTCTGAAGACCAAATCGCCGATATTTATATCGAAGACGAGAAAATCAGGGCTATCGGAAAAGACCTGCCATTTAC
>JBEGUX010000027.1:0-2616 GCA_041178685.1 Bacteroidota bacterium | reverse complement strand
TATCCGGAAAATGGACCGCGAGGAAGTAATTGTATTCTTCCGAACCGTTATGATTTGGATTGGATGCACGGCGTTCAGCACCTACCAATGCAGCAGCAGCTGTTCTGTGGTGGCCATCGGCTACATAAACTGATGGAACATCCTGAAATAGCTGATAAAGCGTTGTAACGGTTGCTGCATCATTAATCACCCAGAAACTATGTCCGATGCCATCATCGGCAGTGAACTCGTACACAGGCTTGGATGTGATAATCTTTTCTACAATAGCATCAATGGCAGGAACGTGTCGATAAGCAAAAAACACCGGTTCGTAATTGAGTTTACTTACACGAACGTGCTTTTTGCGATCTTCTTCTTTATCGGGACGTGTCAATTCATGTTTCTTGATCACATTATTCAGGTAATCATCAACGGAGGCGGCACCAACAATTCCGTACTGACGACGACCGTTCATTGTTTGGCTATACACATAATAACACTCTTCCTGATCTTGAGTGAAAATGCCTTTTGTATAGAGTGCTTCGAAATTCGATTTCCCCTTCGCATAGATCTCATCCGCATAATGATCAAAATCATCCGGAAAATCGATCTCCGGTTTGATTACATGATAAAATGAAAGATCGTTGCCGGCAGCTTCTTCACGTGCTTCTTTTTCATTGAGAACGTCATAAGGTTTACTTGCGATTTTTTCAACGTAAGCTGCTTGCGGACGGATACCTTTGAAGGGTTTTATTGTTGCCATTATTTCTTTTGTTTCAGGTGTGGTATAGCATTTTTATTAGTAAAATAAATTTACTAGTTACTAGTCATTCCTCATTCCTCATTCTTAATTCTTTATTCTGCACTTTCACTTCTATGCTAATTTCAAAATATCTTCAATGGCTTCCGTTACTTCCGCCATGTCATCAAGTGTTAGTTCTCCCATGTGAGCAATACGGAAGGTTTTATCTTTCTGTTCGCCATAACCGTTGGATAGTTGCATGCCACGCTTACCTAACTCTTCATTAAGTTGGGAGACATTGACGTTCCGCGTATTTTTTATACAGGTTACTGTCATCGACTCAAAGCCCGGCTGAGGGAATACTTCAAAAAAATGGTTGGCCCAGTTGATGGTGAACTCCGCCATTTCCATGTGACGGATAAAGCGGTTTTCGATTCCTTCTTTCATTATCCTGTCGAGCTGGAAATCCATCGCAAACATGTGCGACAACGATGGTGTGCAACTGTATTGATGATCTTTTTCGTCAACAAACTTCACCAGATTGCCGAGGTCGAGATAATATCCTTTTTGTCCAACTTCATTACAGCGCTCCACTGCTTTGTCCGATACTGATGCTAGTGCTAAACCGGGAGGAAGCGCTAACGCTTTTTGAGAAGAGGAGATGCACACATCTACACCAAGCCGATCAACTTCAATTTTAGCTCCACCCAAAGAGCTGACGGTATCCAGCATCCAAACTACGTCCGGATATTTTTTCATTACCTCTGCGATGGCATCTACCGGATTCATGATGCCGGTCGACGTTTCGTTATGAGTTACGGTAACGGTATCGTATTTACCGGTTTTCAGGTAGCGATCAACTGTTTCCGGCATGGTGGGCATACCCGGTTCTTCCAGGTGAAGATCAGCATCCACACCGTTGAGCACAGCCAGTTCGTGCCAGCGCTTACCAAAAGCACCTACGGCAAATACAATTGCTTTTTTGCGGGTTACCGAACGAATAGCACCTTCCATCAAACCGGTACCTGAAGAGGTAGAGAGTACGATTCGGTTTCCGGTGAACATTAACTGCTGCAATTTCTCAGCGATTCCTCGTTGAAGATTGCTGGCATCTTTTGACCGGTGACTAATCATCGGTGTGGCCATTTTTGCCAACACGTCCGGATGAACCATTGTCGGTCCGGGAATGAAGAGTTTCTTGAAATTGATGGACATCGAAAGACCGTTATTTTACTGGTGCGAAGTTAGGAATTACAACCCAAAGCGACTATTTGGGAGCTTTTTTCTGTTTCATTTTTACATCGGGAACCCACTGCCAACGGCCCGACCGGAACTTGTATCCATCGTAACTGCCGTCTGGACCGGAGAGTGAAGGATCAATTGCAGTTCCTTTTCCAGAACTATTCGATAAAAGGTGATCAAAGACAATCATCCTCTTGGACGGTTCGTACCGCAGCGACATCGAAGACGTGGAGTTAAAACTGAAAATTATCCGAGAACGGAAAACGCGCTCTTTCTTAAACATCGGATAACCAAAGCGAGGCTTACCGTTATCAAAGGAGAGAACATCAATTACTTTTTGTGTGACGGATTGGTTTTTACCTTTCCATCCTAATAAAGTGTAATAGGCTTTACCTTTTTTCTTTTTAAGAATAACCTCGTAGTAAGTAGCACCCAACCATCGATCGCAGGTAAGCTTTTCAGATTCCGGTTTTTTTATTGCCGAAGTGGAGTCGATCAACATCCAAAGCTGATTAGTGCCGGTTTTTTCCGCGCGTCTTTGTAAAAATCCGTAGAAATTATAGTGATCACCACTGTAAGACGGCACCAGCCAGGTTAACAATCGCCAGGAATTGTCAGGACTGATTACACAAGATATATTGGGTGCAAATTCG
>JBEGUX010000026.1:0-3632 GCA_041178685.1 Bacteroidota bacterium | reverse complement strand
TTACATCGGATCCGGTACGATGCGAACCGTATTATTGAATCAGGGTGTTGTTGGCGCTACGAATCAAATGAGTGATACGGTGACTGTTTCAATATATAGTCCTACTAACACGACAATTCCGGTAGCAACCAGAAAAATTGTGTTGACTCATTTGGGAACAGGTGCAGTTTCTTTTCCAACTACTCCTGTTGGCGACTACTGGATTGCGGTCAGTCATCGTAATGCTATTGAAACCTGGGCAGCTACTGTACAATCGTTGAACACGACATCTTTTACGTATAACTTCACAAATGCCGCAAATAAAGCATACGGCAACAATATGGTAGAGTTAGCCACCAACGTGTGGGGTTTTTATTCCGGAGATTTACCCATTCAAAATGCATTAATTAATCTTGGGGATTTTAATGCCATTGAAAGCGCCTTTAGTGGAGCAATATCGGGATACAATGCATTTGATTTGAATGGTGATGGCTTGCTGGAGTCTTCCGATTATTCTTTGCTTGAGAATAATGTGGCGATAGGCGTACAGGTGATTAAGCCATAAAGAATTTTTATCTACGGAAGAAAACAGCGTTCTTTACGTAGTATGACACGACTTTCCCCGGCGTATTTAGTAGAAAAGTTTCAGTTACAACCTCACCCTGAAGGAGGTTATTATGCGGAGACGTACAGAAGTGCGGAGGCGATTCAACACGCCTCGTTACCTTCACGATTCACCGGCGATCGATCGTATTCGACAGCCATTTATTTTTTATTGCCATCAGGAGCACTGTCGGCACTACATCGAATACAGTCGGATGAAGTATGGCATTTTTATTCCGGTGATCCGTTAGAATTAGTAATGATATCACCAGATGGAGAATCAAAAACTATTTTGATCGGCAACGATCCTCGTCAAGGACATTTTTTTCAATTTGTTGTACCGGCTGGTCATTGGTTTGCTTCACGTTGTGTGGTTACTGCTGGCGGTCATTCATTCGTTGGCTGTACAGTTGCTCCCGGATTCGACTTTTCTGATTTTGAAATGGCGGAACGCAAGAAGTTAAAAGATCAATTCCCACAACATTCGGAGCTCATAGATCTGTTTACACATTGATAAAACGTTGTTATAACTCTACTTCTTAATAATTACCTTTAACGTCCATCGCTATATCTCACTAAACATGAAAAAATTACTTTCTCTGCTGTTTTTAATCATTGGTGTTTCGTCCACCGCACAGTATGTAAACAATCCCACAACGAACACAACGGTTTCGGACGTTGCTCCCTTCGAAGAAGCGGTTCCGATTATAGGTTTGGATCAGGGTGCTTACAATACGATTGTCACGTATTTTAATCAGAACGCCTCAGGCACTTACGATTTCAGTATGCAGGTATTGGATTATGCGGGTACGCGTTCGTTCGCGCCCAACGGACAAACGGTTTCCAGTTATCCCCAGAGTACTGCAGTTTTCAAATACGATACGAAGGTTGCACCAGATAACAGCATTGTAACGGCGTTTCAGGATGAGCGTTCCGGCGTACTGGATGTCGTTGCGTATCGTATGTCTGCATCTGGTTCATTTTTATGGGGACCTGCAGGTATTCCATTGACGGATCCTGCGGGTAGTGGAATTGGTCCGTCAGTTGGGATTATGTCAAACGGTGATGCTGTGATTGCCTGGCAAGTAGATGGCAGTCCGAAAGATTGGATTTCTTTTCAACGGATTACACTTGGAGGAAATACATACTGGCCAAGCGCTCCTAAGCGGATTATCGACTCCACATTTACGGTTGGATTTATTGCACCTCAGGTTGTTCCTATGGATAATGGTGAGTTCATGATTTTCTATTACCGTGCAGTGGGCAATTTTGGTTTGCCGGTATGTACAATGTATATGCAACGTTTTGACATCAATGGAAATCCGGTATGGGCGCAGCCTGTGCGATTATCTTCGAAGAATGTTCCCTTCTTTTCATTTCCTTCTGTAATCAGCGACGGCAGTAACGGAGCGTATATTGCTTACACCAGTGGAAACCCTACGAATCCAGCTTACAATGAGGTATATGTGCAGCATATTGACGCTTCCGGTAATTTATGGAATGTTGATGGCACCAATGCATGTAGTGGAGCTACTACGCAGCGTATGTCTCCGAAGATTCGTTACACATCTTCAATGCCCTATCCAATTGTTGTGATGAAAGAAACGGATGGATCACAGGTTTCGGCAGGTGTAACGATACAATCGTTTGATACGGTGACAGGTGTTGCGCAATGGTTGCCGGACGGCGTTTCGGTAACTCCTATTACCGCAGCATATGATGAACCCTACGATATGCAGGAGTTATGTGGCAATATGGTAATCCTTTATGCGGAAGGTCCAGTTGGCAACAACACGATGTATGCTACTAAGGTTGATTACAATGGCGTTCCGCAATGGTCGACACCATCCATCGCATTGTCAACGGTGGCTAGTAATAAATCTCGCGGTCAATTGACTACTCAACATTTGGTAAGCACCCTAAATCCACAAGTAGTAGCGGTTTGGGAAGATGAGCGTAACGATCGCGGTATTTATGCGCAGAATATTTCGTGTGATGGTACGATGGGACCATTATCCAGTGGTATTTCCGAATCTGTAAAACCGACATGGGCTACCAGTGTGTATCCTAATCCGGCGGTTAAGTACGTGCGTGTATATGCAGAGCGAAACGAGAAAGTAAATATGTTCCTGACAGATGCAACAGGTCGTACAGTCGCACAGCGCAACGCATTGTGGTTGGTGAGTGGCATGAATGAGTATTCACTTTCCGGACTTCTGCAGGGAGGAACACTTTCTTCCGGAGTTTACACCTTGACGATTCGTGGTGATCGTGCAGAGGAGCAGGTGCGAGTTGTGGTGGAGTAGTCTTGGGGCAATTCTGAATTCAGAAGGAAGAATGCAGAATTTTGATCAAGAATGTTTCTGACAAATTTGAATTAACTTTGTTTTGCCTCCGTGCTGCCGGAATAATTTTTAAATCCGGTTCTTGGCAAATTACAAAGCTTCAAATGGCAACTAAATGACAGAACATGTATTTTTTTATGCAGGACTATCGTTGTTAGTAATGCACGAAATGGATGCCATACGGTGCAGGGAATGGCGGATTTTCCCCGGGCTTTCGTCGTTGAGCGAAAAATCGGGAATGATCGTATTTCTTCTTGCCCACCTCCCGTTGTTCTATTTTATATTTTGGCGCTTGTCACATGGTCAAGATATTGAAGCGTTTATTCGCGGATTCAGTATTTTTATGCTGGTGCACCTTGGTCTCCACGTAGTTTATTTAAAGCATAAAAACAATGAATTCAAAGACCGGATTTCCTGGTCAATAATCATTGGTTCCGGAATCCGTGGATTACTGGAATTGGCAGCATAGAAGAGAAAATTTTGTCGAAGTAACGCGATAGCAAGAAGAAATCAGAATGGTAATTACAGAATAAATTTAGTTAGCCGATCAGGAAAGGATAACTTGAAGATGTCTGTTCTTTTTTGTAGCTTTTCAACTACAATTTATATTATTCGTATGATGAAAAGACTGTTTCTGGTTCTATCACTGTTACTTTTCAGTATTTATTGTTTTTCACAAAGCCGGAACATTTCACAAACAACCAA
>JBEGUX010000025.1:0-3277 GCA_041178685.1 Bacteroidota bacterium | reverse complement strand
TCCAGGCACTTTACAATTATGGACTTTACAATTCCGCTATTGGAGATACAGCCAAAGCCATTGAATGCTACGAAAGAGTTATACTATTGGACTCGACCTATTTCACGGCGATGAATAATCTTGGAGTGATTTACGGAGCACGGCTTGATTTTAAAAATGCATTCCGTTGCTACCGCATGGCTTATGCGTTAAATTCTTCTTCAATAACAGCCGGTAACATGGCCAATCTCTACTTCAATCAAGGTATTTATTTTGGTCTTAACAATCTTCCTGATTCATCCATGGTCAGCTATCGTAACAGTGTAGCATATGATCCAAATTATATCATGGCTTACAATAATATGGCTGTTATTTTTGCGAATCGCATGCAATACGATAGTTGTATTTATTATCTCAAAAAGGGCTACGAAGTTGACAATGCCAATTTGATGATTTTGGAGAATATTGGTGCAATGAGTTACCTGAATAAACAGTATGATCAGGCGATTGATTTTGCCGGCAAAGCATTGTCGCTCAATCCTCAACTTCCTAAAAGCCGGAATACGCTTGTGAACGCATACACTGCTAAAGGCGATAAGGCTGCTGCCGACAAATACAAGTAATAAATGAACGTGGCGTTAATTCGACGTAATTTGGTTAAAAACACACTTTTTTCTTTGTTTTTAGGGGTAGATTTAATTTGAAGTTAACCTAACAATTGTAATTTTGTCGTCTAATTATTAGCCATGAAAAAGACAATATTATTTTCCTTCACCATGACGGTGCTTGCTCTTGCCGGCTGTTCATCTTCCGGTCCTTCTGAGGAGCAAGTGATGAATGATAGTTTGACCTCTTTGCCGGATACATTATCCGGTGAGAAAAAAGAGATGGTAGAGTTTAAATTATTTTACACTATTGCCAACTTGCCTTCTCCGGTGGAGTTAATCAGTGATATCAAAAAAAGTGATGTGCCATTCAACAGTGATCTGATGAATCCTGACGAGAACGAAGTTAAATACAACTCGGCATTCAAGAAAGCAATCAACTTAGGTGTCTATGGTGTTGATTTGGCGTATGCAGCTTTCTATGGCCAGAACCAGGACTTGATTACTGCATATCTGACCACTAAGAAAATGGCTGAACGCATGAGTATTGCGGAAACCTTTGAAACCTACACCGCAAATTTTGAGCTGAATCAATCCAACAGTGATTCTTTGGTAAATATGATTGATAATGCTTACACGGAAATCGATAATTATCTACGCAAGAATAACCGTTCGATGGCAGCTTCTCAAACACTGGCAGGAGCGATTATTGAAGCAGAATATCTTTGCGTGGAGTTGATGAAAAATGAAGTTCAAAATGACGAGAACAAGATGATCTTCGAGAAAATCTATAATCAAAAACTCTACCTTGATAACCTCATCTCATTGTTTGGAGAGATGAAAAACGATAAAGACTGTGTTAAATTCCTCAACGAGCTCAAAGTTCAACGAGCTATTTTCGATGGAATTCCAAGCGCTGCGGATTTGAATTCGGATAACATGGCAAAACTCTCAACTGCAGTTACAAGAACACGTAATTCACTCATTAACTAAAAGCTTGAAAATAAGTGAAGCCCCGGTACCGTTACCGGGGCTTTTTTTTGAGAAATTATGAATCAATTCGCTACTTTTATTGACTAACACGACTAAATTCTGCAATGAACGATAAGGTTCTTCGTGCATTAATGCAATTGTTTGCCACCGCCGATTCGCTGAAATCAAGCTTGGGCGATGCGCGGCAATTTGTGCAGTTTTTTTTACGGCAACAATTGCCAGAGGAGAAGGTGGCAGATTATTTATCCGTCTTCGAGCAGTATGTATCAGAAGTAAAGTCTTCGATTGCAACAGAGGCAACTATTAGATCGATCACTGAAAATATCAATCGCGAGTTGCAGGCACGACAAAAATTCATTGTCTATCTCCGTTTGTGTGAGTTTCTGTTGCTCGATGTTACAGAAGTTACTTCGGAATCATCTTCCTTTCTCCAATTAGTCGCCACACAATTTCGCATCAATCCCGAAGAATACGGCTTGATGCAGCGGATCTGCGCACCCTCCCCCGATTTCCAGTTGCTCAACAGTACTTCTTCCTTGCTGGTACACGGACACGGAGAAGCACGAAAAGGATTTTCCAAATCTCTTGAGTTGCATGATTTTTCAGGACAACTTTCCGTTATCAATTTGCAACGTGCCGGCATTATGGTGGCTCGCTACCGTGGTAGCGATGTGTTGTCGCTTAACGGTCAGACTATTCGCACTGATGTACTGAATGTTCTATCGCAAGGATCGGTTCTTCGTAATTCACGTTCTGCAGCCATTTATTACAGCGATCTGTTGAATCGATTTCTCGAAGATGGCCGGATGGCTCGCGTCGACTTTGAGACGGTCGAGACAACCTATCAGTTCAGAAGCGGAAAGACGGGCTTGCATAATTTTTCGCTCCGTTGTTCTACGGGGGAATTAGTCGCCATTATGGGTGGCAGTGGCGCCGGGAAATCAACCTTGTTAGGTTTATTGAACGGCACGAACAAACCAACTACCGGTAAAATCCTTATCAACGGTGATGACGTGGCATTGCATCCTGATGTTGCCCGTGGATTGATTGGCGATATTCCACAGGACGATTTGCTTATCGAAGAGTTGTCGGTGTTCGACAACCTACTTTATAATACTCGACTTTGTTTTGGTGCACTTGACGAATGGCAGATCAAAGGTAAAGTAAACGAAATGCTTAAAGCCATCGGTCTTTGGGAGATTCGTGATCTGAAAGTGGGCGGCGTCTTGAATAAGTCCATTAGCGGTGGACAGCGCAAGCGATTGAATATCGCGCTGGAGCTTATACGCGAGCCGATGATATTGTTTGTTGATGAGCCTACGTCCGGACTTTCATCGCGTGATGCAGAAAACGTAATGGATCTGCTCAAGCAATTGGCATTGAGTGGAAAATTAGTATTCGTCGTCATCCACCAACCTTCATCGGATATCTTTAAGATGTTTGACCGTCTGGTAATGTTGGATACCGGCGGTTATTTAATTTATGATGGCCGTCCGTCTGACGTCATCGGATATTTCCGTTCACAAGCCGGAATGATGGAAACAGGTGAAGGACTTTGCAAGAGTTGCGGTACCATTAATTCGGAACAGATATTCAACCTGGTAGAGCAGGAGGTGATTGATGAATTCGGCAATCGAAAACAAGCGCGGAAAATCGCTCCAAAGGAGTGGTATGAGAAATGGAAAAAAGCAGAACAAGGA
>JBEGUX010000024.1:0-4814 GCA_041178685.1 Bacteroidota bacterium | reverse complement strand
TTGCGGAAACTGTTTTCATCATCCGCACATTCATCTGTCCTTGCTGGTCAGCTGCATTGGAGTTCAATACAGGAGCAGGGATTTCAAAATCATTAACATAAAATTGATCTTCAACAATATGCACAGACTTTGTTTCGTTGTCCCTGGCACGCATTGTTTCGACATTTCCTGTTTGCAGGATAATGGTCGTAATTACCGTAGCTACGGCGACAATGGATCCAAAGATCAAAATCACCATTCTTCTGCTCATGCGTTGGCGCTGACGGCCTCTAAGGTTATTTTTCATAACTGACAGATTAAACTTTTCGAATTTTACGATGAATGAGATAGAATTGATTGTGTCAAGACGCTGATAACCTACATCTGTAATAAATCTGGTTGATTTGTCTTATTTTCTGATTCGGTGTTCTGAATTGATCTATTTAGATGATTTTTTCAATTTTTCGGTCTGATTAGCAACTGTAAGAACCATGTTTATTTTCCCTTATTTTCCATAAAACAAACAAGGCCACCCCAATTTGGAAGTGGCCTTGCAGTTGATTTTTTAGGTCAATCTATGCAGCAAAAATAAGGTCTTCCGGCGTGATCAAGTTATTGTCGGCCATGATAGCCGCACGCTCTATAACTGCTTTTAATTCGCGTACATTACCCGGCCAGTTGTGGGACATTAAAAGCTGGGTTGCTTCTTTGCTAATTGCAATCGGTCCTAATTTGTTTTCGTTACAAAACTCATTCAGGAATTTTTTAGAGAGCATGATCACATCATCACCACGCTCGTAAAGTGGTGGAAGATGTATGAGAAAACCTTGCAGGCGGTAGTATAAATCCTCGCGGAATCTTCCTTCTTTAACTTCGTGCAAAAGGTTTCTATTAGTGGCCGCCACAACACGAACATCCAGTTTTATCGACTTGTTACTACCGATTCGTGTTACTTCCTTTTCTTGAAGTACGCGCAGCAATTTTGTTTGAAGCATTAAATCCATTTCGCCGATTTCATCAAGAAAAATGGTTCCCTCGTTAGCCTCTTCGAATTTTCCAATCCTACGCTCTCGTGCATCTGTAAATGCGCCTTTCTCATGTCCAAATAGCTCACTTTCGATCAAGTCGGGTGGAATAGCACCCATGTTTACAGTAATGAACGGCTTCCGCGCACGGGGAGAGTTGTAATGAATAGCTTTGGCAACGAGCTCTTTCCCTGTGCCGCTCTGACCGGTAACCAATACCATGATATTGCTTTTCTCTACTTTTTGGATGAGTCGAAGCGTTTTGAGAACCGCAGAGCTGTTTCCCAGGATTGAGTTGTATTTGTTCCGGTCGACGATAATATCTTTCAGATGTTCATTCTCCTGCTTCAAATCGACGACTTTGCAAAGATTCTTAACTGAATTTTCCAAATTAACAATGGCATTTTCATTCTTGATGATATAATCGATTGCTCCACGCTTGTACGTGTCAATTACCACATCCAATTTTTCCTGGCCGGAAACCATGATGCAAAAAATATCCTGATTGTAATTTTTAATCTTCTCCATCAATTCAATACCATTCATCCCCGGAAGCAAGTAGTCAATACTTACAATATGAGGATTACGGTGAAGATTTTTAAGACATTCTTCCGGTTCAGCAAAGTAGGTTACGTCTACGTTATTCAATTTCTCGAGAGTTAATTTTATAACACTTCCCAGGAATTGATCGTCTTCAACGATGAAAATGCGTGTTGTGGACATGGTTTTAACAGCTATATGTGTATCTTTTTAGGGAAAAATGCCCTTTAGGGTTGCACTTTATCGGCGGTAAAATGATACTTTTCACTGCTTAATCTTACAGTTTCAAAACCTATGAAAAGCAGACTGATTCTGCTGTTTATCGTTATTTTCCTTGCGACTCCGCTTTGGATGCGCGTTGCTTGGGAGTTTTCACCGGAGAAGAAGCTCAATTTGCTAATTATCGATAAGACGGTTTTGAACGCCAACAGCTTCAAGCATCGTTCCATCAATTGGATTTTAGATCACGAGAAGTATGTTAAATCCGACGCATCGTTCTACGATATTAACAAAGATTATTACGGTTTTTTTCCCAAGGAAGATGAGCGTTATGAGATCAATGACTTCGATAAATTGAATGAACCGGAGGTCGATAGTGTAGCTAAAGCGAATGACCTGGCCTATTTCGCGGATACGTACGGCATCCTCGGTAATGAGTGGTACAAGCATCTTGATCGAAACGATAATTCAGGCAGTATTTACGGAGGGCTTTCGGAGAAAGACTTGATGATGATGCGAAAATTAAAAGATGCAGGAAAGCTTGTCATAGCCGAGTTTAATACCATTGGCTTTCCAACACCTTCAGAAATGCGTAAGCGTTTTGAAGAGTTGTATGGAATCACATGGACGGGCTGGATGATCCGTTCCATTGCGTCGTTGGATACTCTTAATAATCCGGATCTGCCGCGCTGGGTGATATCATCCTACCGTGAATCCAATAATGGTCGCTGGCCATTTAAATCAGCCGGAATGCTGTGTGTTCACGAATCCGGAAGTGTTGTTGTGTTGGAAGTAGGAAGGGAGTTGAACGATTGGATACCGGTAATAAATACCTCGTCAAAATTTCAGGAAGAAGCCGGTGTCCCGGCACAATTAATTTATCCGTACTGGATGGACGTTTGGAAAAGCAATAATGATTCAAACGAAGTTGTAGCCAGCTATGCAATGCCTGTTTCGGCAACGGGAAAAGCAGCTTTGCAGTCAAACAATATTCCTGTTGAATTTCCCGCTATCATTCGAAGGAATGGCGGCTTTAGGTTCTATTATTTTTGTGGCGACTTTGCCGATAATCCTACCAAGTTTCGTTTTGCGCAGCTGGAAGGTGTTGCCCGCTTGAAATTCTTACTCTATAACGCAATTGATAAAACTGATAGGAATCGTTTCTTCTGGGAATATTACTTGCCAATGATGCAATATATTCTGAAGGCAGAATATAAGCGTTCTCCGAATTACGAGAAAGGTCTTATTTTTTAGCAGTAGCCACTTTGGAAGCGGCAAATCCAGTTCTCTTCATTTCTCCCCAGTTTTTTACGCCGGTTAATAAATCCAGATTTCCTCGTACTGCGTAATAAACATTCAACGGGTGAATGATGATTGGTTCAATTAGTGCTGTGCCCAGCAACCGGAAAATATCACGTTTCTTCTTGTATTGATGGTAGGAAAACTCTTCAAACAATATTGCTGATGTTGAGTAAAGAATTGCGAAGACGTAGATAAGAAAAAACAAGGTGACAAATAGTTCGACGTTGATGATGCCAAGAAAGGTCATCACTATCAGGTAAAAGAATGCAAGACTTTCTACAATGGGAGCTAGCCATTCAAAGAGAAACCAAAAAGGCATGCTGATAGTTCCCAGAAATCCGTAGCGTGGATTAAAAATCAATTTCTTGTGTAACCACAAAGTTTCTGCCGTTCCCCGAGTCCAGCGATTGCGCTGCTTACCCAATATTTTTAAATTGTCCGGAGCTTCTGTCCAGCACAATGGATCCGGAAGATAAACTACGCGGTATTTCTTATCCAGTTCTTCCATATAACGCCGCATACGGATCACGAGTTCCATATCTTCTCCAACCGTCTTGTGATTATACCCGCCTGCTGCTATGGCTATTTTCTTATCAAACATTCCGAAGGCACCTGAAATCAGAATAAGCCCGTTCAAACGACTCCAGGCCATTCTTCCCAATAAAAAAGCGCGAATGTATTCAAGCACCTGAACACGTGGAATAATTTGCTTGGGCAGATTAACTCTAATTATTTTTCCGTCTTGCACTTCGCAAGAATTGGCAATACGTACCACGCCTCCTACAGCAATTACCTGGCGATCACCGCGCTCCTCCATAAACGGCTTCACCATTTTGAGTAACGATTCGTATTCGAGAATACAATCTACATCGATTGCTGCAAACAACTCATAGCGGGAGATGTTGATGCCGGCATTCAACGCATCAGCTTTGCCGCCATTTTCTTTGTCGACCACTGTTAATTTACTCAGTGATGGAATTCTAGATTTGTATACGCCACGAATATTCTTGCAGGGAAGCTTCTGATCAAAAGCGTAAGGAACTTTTTCCAATTCGTAGGCGTCAATGATTTGTTGCAAAGTATTGTCTTTGCTACCGTCGTTGATGATGATTACTTCAAAGTTTACATAATGTATGTTCAGCAGTGAACGAACATTTTCAACTATGGTTTTGGATTCATTATAAGCAGGAGCGATGATGGAAATGGAGGGAGCACTTGGTGCTGTCAGCATATCGCGATAGTCAATGAAAGAATTCTTTCGCAGGTAGTTGATCATTTCACGGGCGGATACCGTGGATAGTATAAAATAGGTAAGGAATAATAGTCCGCTGTAGATGAGAATGAAGTGATCCGCGAATTTGGTGAAGTAGTAAAAAAATAGTCCCATCATAAGCGCCGGTCTTTAGCATGGTTAATTGCTTTGTGCAGCCGTTCATCGCTTTGTGAAAGTCGATGCTCAACCGCAGCAATACCTGCCGGTCCTGCAGAAATTAGTGACCGGATGATTAAAATGGTTTGTGAAATATCCTCCTGAGGCTTGGCTAATAAATTATCCAGGAATCGAATGGCAGAAGAAGATCCAAGAGTGGAGAAGGAGTGAAGTATTTCGTCTTGTACAGCCGTTGTTTCATTTTCAAAGCGCGAAATCAGCTGTTGTTCTGCAACTGTCGCTTCACATTGACGCAGAGATTTTATAATTAGAATTCTAAGTCGCTCTTCTACATTGTCTAGCAGGCCAATGAGTTGTGG
>JBEGUX010000023.1:0-3555 GCA_041178685.1 Bacteroidota bacterium | reverse complement strand
ATCGCTACAAAGTAGAACGATGTCCCATCTGCAGAAAAAGCCGGCTGGTTATCATATCCTTTTCTGCGCGTCATATTGATGGGTTGAGAAAAAGAGTAGATGCCGTCACTGATTGTCATCTCGCTGATAAAAATATCAGTCTCCGGCAACTGAGCATAGATGTTATCAATAAATAAAATGGTGAATAAAACTAGAAATGACTTTTTCATGGAGTTAAACGTCGTTCGATTTGATTGGCTTTACGTTTTTTCAATTCGACCGAAATGTCGAAACTATCTATTGAAGAGGAAACAAAAGTTTCTTTCATTCTGTATCCTCGGATTTCAGCCGACTTGTTAGGATCAAAAGAAATAGTTTTTATGGAGTCAACCGATCCGTTGAGGTCAATATCACGAGCCAGTGTCTGCGTGAATAGACCTTTTTTAACTACGAGTTTGTATTTTAATTTACCGCTGTTGTCACTCCATGAATTTTGCTGCTCCAAAAAATAATTGTCTTTCACTTGAAAAGTTTTACCTAAAGTTTCGGTGTACTTTGTAGTCAACAGGAAATTAACCAACATTGAAGGTGAAAATAAAAACAATGGGAATGTAATAGAAAAGATGCTAAAGTAGATACGAAGTGGAAGAGGGTTGGGGATGCGCCATACTTGTCCGGTAAGCCAAACGCCGGAGCAGATAAATAAAAGGAAGAAGAAATTTAAAGTGGGTTGACCGGAATCCTCTTTTCTAAGTAGCAGTGAAGCCAAAAAGATTATAAAGAGAAAACCGTGAACACTTGCCAGTAATATGAATTTGCGACGGTCCATCTGCTTGCCCAGTATCATCAGGACGAGTGCGCCAATAACACTGCTAATGTATAGGACAATGGATAGGTAGAAGACCATAGGAGTGCTCAGGTTGTGTTTACTACAAAGCTACTCATAGCTGCCCACATATGGAAACGGGAAATTTAATTAACGAATCGCGTTATCAATCAGCCGGAAGCCTTTTCCATGAATATTCAGAATGTCTAGGCTGGGATCTGCTTTCAGGTATTTTCGAAGCTTGGTGATAAATACATCCATACTACGAGCATTGAAGTAGTTGTCGTCACCCCAGATTTCTTTCAGTGCTTTCTGTCGTGGCAAAAGTTCATTCATATAAATACAAAGCAAACGTAACAGATCGGCTTCTTTGGGTGATAATTTATTGCTCACATCATCACCGGTAATTATACGATGGTCATAGTTAAAGTGAAACTTTCCAATGGTGAATTCTTTCTGCGTAAGATCCGGTCCTCGTTCGTTGGAACGTTTTAAGATTGCTTTTAACTTATACAGCAATACTTCTGAATCAAAAGGTTTCGTGATATAATCATCTGCGCCAACTTGAAACCCGCTCAGCATGTCTTCTTTCATGGATTTTGCGGTAAGAAAAATGATAGGAACACCGGAATCTTTATCCCTGATTTCTTTAGCAAGTGTGAACCCGTCTTTTTTGGGCATCATTACATCCAGTAAACAAATATCAAAATTGCCGGAAGTGAATTGCTCATAAGCTGCTGCTCCGTCAGGGCACAACGTTACCGCATAATCATTCATTTCCAGATAATTCTTTAATACAGATCCGAAGTTGGGATCATCTTCTGCAAGTAATACTCTTGGTTTGTTGCTATTCATACAACTATTGTTTAATGATGAGGTAAGAAGAATTCGAATGTGCTTCCTTTTCCTAGGTCGCTGTCAACACGAATCCAGCCTCGATGTTGATTTACTATGAATTGAACATAGGATAAGCCAAGTCCAAATCCTTTAATATCGTGACGGTTTCCGGTGGGCACTCGATAGAATTTTTCAAATATTCGTTTCTGTGTTTCCTTCGTCATGCCAATTCCTTTGTCGATTACCCGTGTCACTATTCCTTCCGGATGATTGATGGTTTCTACACGTATTTCAGGACTTTCGCCGGAATATTTATTCGCGTTATCTAATAAATTGATTACAATATTGGAGAGGTGGACATTGTCACCGTAAACTTCCGGATTTTCGGCATTCAAATCTGCAATAATCGTGCCGTTCCTACTCTCCACTTGAAGTCGAATTTGTTCAATTCCGTGCAGTATTACATCGTGAAAGTTTAAGGGATCAATCCGCAACTTCAACTCTCCCTTATCGATCTGTGCCATTTGAAGGACACGCTCCACCTGGCTATTCATACGCCTGTTTTCTTCGCGTATGATATGTGTGAAGTAGTTGAACTTTTCAGGATCGCTTGCTGCTTTGGGATTTCGCAATGAGTCCACTGCCAATGATATGGTAGCTATCGGTGTCTTAAACTCGTGCGTCATGTTATTAATGAAGTCGGATTTTATATCCGACAACTTTTTTTGCCGTAAAATAACCTGAATGGTATAAGCAAATCCGAAAACGATAATAAAAGTCAGTAGGGTGGAGCTGAGCAACATCACCCACATTGAATTCAAAAAATAGCTGAATGTTTCCGGAAATCGAATTAGCAGGAAGTCGGGACGGGCAACGATATCATTAGGAAAAAGAACAGCTTTGAATGGTGAAAGCAAAAGTGCTTCATCCGGTTTGTCGACATTAGAAATCAATACCGAGTTATTCAAATTACTCAGCACGCAATAGTCGAATTCCAAACGGATATTATGGTTCTTAAGTTCGTTTTTCAATAAAGAGTCAAGATTCGATTTCTTGAGACGCTGTCTTATATCTTCATCGTTTACCGCAAACTCAAATGCCATTTTCTGCATCACCTCGTTAAGTTTTGACAATCGAGCTTTGATCTTTTCTTCGTTCTGGCGAATAATAATTTCAGCGGAGTCGCCGAAAATACGTGTGATCTGAGAACTGGAAATGGATCGACGTGAAAGTGAATCTGTGCGAAGAATTTTACGTTGCTGAATTCGCACGAAGGATCGGTCGGAAGTAATCGAAGGATAATTTACATCAACTGTACCACTTTCTGGATCCTCCGGCCATGGCGAGGTTACCTGGTGTGATTCTCCTTGAAGCTCTATAACAGTATCCCTCACTTCATAGAAATCGGAATTCAAGGTATCGCTGAGCATCAACTCCGTTATTGAATCAGGATTGATGGAAAACAAATGACTGCTTACCATCGATTGTGCTTCTTTTCTCTCTAGTCGGTCAACTACATTGTTCAGTGCATGAGAAACATTCTGTTCGAATTGTTCCTCTTTTAATCGAAAGTCGTGACGGATCCAGTTGACTTGCAATAGAATGATACCTGCCAAAGCAAGGCTCATTACCACAATGATAAGTCGGATTCTTTTCCGTTCCATTTCCTACAAATTTAACCTCTGGTAGCGGAAAAATGATTTATTTAACGGTCATTAACACTAAAACACACTCAAATCAAACTACAGTAGCAATAACTACAGATCCGTTAAATAGTATTTAGTGATTGTAATGGTTGATTTCGTATTTTAGGTGTAAAGCCATTGCTTGTCGAAGATGTCTTTCCGAATGACCAACAAGCATATTCAATGCACTTCCAACCGTAAGGGTAATCAATGGGGAAACAGGGGAAG
>JBEGUX010000022.1:0-6744 GCA_041178685.1 Bacteroidota bacterium | reverse complement strand
TACCAATGTTTGCCATGCGATTTTATAGCAGTTTTAGGGTTTCAAAATTTAGGTCGCAAAGGTAGTGTTTTTAGGGTAAAAAAGACAGCGGGTATTCACTTTGTTGAAAAGCTCTTTGGTTAAAATTAAAATAATGAAAATCAATGCAATAAGCCTAAAAATAGAAGGTCGTTTTTTGCACCTTTTCAACGAGAGCATTATTGGATGATCAAGCGTGTTAATTAATCCCTTCTGATAACGATCAAATCCAACGTGCGTTTGCGGTATTTTTACTCCGTATGACGTCTATTCCTGAACTGTATGCCATTTATCGTCGGCATTCTACAATCTGTACCGATACCCGTTCACTGACTGATGGCTGTATTTTCTTTGCGCTCAAAGGACCGTCGTTCAACGGAAATACATTTGCGGCAACGGCATTAGAACAAGGAGCGGCGTTTGCTGTAGTAGATGAGCCGCAGTTTGCAACCAATCATAAGTGCTTGCTCGTTCCGGATGTATTGTTTGCCTTGCAGGAACTCGCACATTATCATCGTAGACAACTAAAAATTCCGGTGCTTGCGATTACCGGTTCCAACGGAAAGACCACCACCAAAGAACTTGTGCGAGCTGTGTTGTCCAAAAAATTTAAAACATTGGCTACGCGCGGCAATCTCAATAATCATATCGGTGTTCCACTCACCTTGCTTTCGATTACTGACGATATCGAATTTGCAGTAGTGGAAATGGGTGCGAATCATCAACAGGAAATTGCCGGCTACTGCCGCTATGCGGAACCTGATTTTGGATTGATTACCAACGTCGGAAAAGCGCACCTGGAAGGTTTTGGTGGATTTGAAGGCGTCAAGAAAGGTAAAGGAGAGCTTTATTCTTTTCTTTCTTCCTCGGATAAAACTATTTTCATCAATGCCGATAACGCTCATCTCCAAGAGATGGCATCACAGCGAAATGCTTCACACCTTTTTCGCTATGGAACCGGATCGAATGTAGATTGTAAAGGCAAGTTGTTGTCGGAGCAGCCCTTTCTTATCATTCAATGGTCGTGCGGAGATCAGCAAGGTGAAGTTCATTCTCACCTCGTCGGCACTTATAATTTTGAAAACATTCTTTCCGCAATTGCTATTGGCAATTATTTTGGTGTTGTATCAAATGATATTGACAAGGCGATTGCTGATTATATTCCGGACAATAGTCGCTCACAGTTGATGCAGCGAGGATCTAATACTTTGATCCTGGATGCGTACAATGCCAATCCGACCAGTATGGAAGCTGCGTTAAAGAACTTTTCTTCTATGACTGGAAAAAATAAAATCGTTTGTCTTGGAGATATGGCTGAGTTGGGTGATGCCACCGATGCGGAGCACGAACGTATCGTCCGGATACTCGCCACTGAAAATTTTTCCGATGTTATTCTTGTTGGCAAGAACTTTGGCAAGTACAGCGCACAATTATCGTGTCATCATTTTTCCGATTCAGGTGAAGCAGCGAACTGGTTGAAAGAACAATCAATCGCAGATTCAACTGTGTTGATAAAAGGCTCCAGAAGTTCCCGAATGGAAAAATTGCTCGAAGCATTCAACAGTTGATGAAAGGCCGAAGTAGCAACTAATTTTTTGAAAATATTTTTGGAAAGACTTTCCGGCGTTGACGTTTATCTTCGTCGTAATATCCGTAGCCCTGGTATCCATAACCATACCCGTAGCCATAGCGGAGGTGCGTTCCGGCATCATTCAGTAACAAGCACATGTTTCCTGCTTTGCCACTGCTGTGTAATTCATTGATGGTTTTCAGGTAGGTTTTCTTCGAGTAGTTTTCACGGACTACAAAAACGGTGACATCCGCAAGATTCATCAGGGTCAAAGCATCGCTTACGATACCTACAGGCGGAGTATCAATAATGATATAATCGTATTGTGTACGTAGTTTATCCATCATGTCCCGAACTTCTTTTTTTGCCAATAGTTCAGCTGGATTTGGTGGAATAGGACCGGCAGGAATAAAATCAAGTCCGGGAATTTTCGTGCTGTGAATAACATTCTCCAGCGAAGCTTGTCCAATTAAAAAATTAGAAACCCCATTATCATTGTTGATGCCAAGGTCTTGAAACAATTGTGGTTTTCTCAAGTCCATTCCAACAACGATCACTTTGTAATGTTGCAGTGCAAGAACAGCTGCCAAATTAAGCGTGGTAAAAGATTTTCCTTCTCCGCCAACGGAGGAGGTGATGAGCACTGTTTTATGTTGATCGGCCAATCCGAAAAACATCAGGTTGGCACGAATAGAACGAAATGCTTCTGCGATAGCCGATTTTGGTTTTCCGGAAACTACCATTCGCTCTGTGCTGGAGTGGTGCCCTACCACACCAATGATCGGCACCTTTGTCATCTTCTCAACGTCTTCACGATTGCTGATGGTGTTTTTTACATACGACTGCAGGGTGATAATGATGACGGGTATTGTGATGCCCAGCAATAAGGCAAGTAGTGCAATTCCTTTTTTGTTGGGAACAACCGGAACGTCGTTCACTTCCGCTACGTCTAACACTTTATTGTCTGAAACGGCAGTTGCTTTAGCAATATTCGTTTCTGCTTTTTTCTGTAACAGATAGAGATAAATATTTTCGTTCACACTGAAGTTACGCTGTATTCCCAGTAATTCACGTTCAATGTTTGGAATTTTTCGAATACTATTTTCATAACCGGCGAGTTGAACGGTGAGGGCCGAAAGATTGACACTCGCCTGATTACGGAGCGATTTAATATTCTCGATTAATGAGTTTTTCGTTTCCTCGATTTGCAGGTCTATCGATCGAACAACTGGCGACTGTTCACTACTGCCCGAAAGCAGTGCCATCCGTTTCGTTTGCAGCTGTTTCAGTTGAGTAATCAACTCAATCAATAATGGATCGGGTGTTCCAAGGCTCGATGGTGCAAGTTGTTCCAGGTTGCGATTGCCGCTAACATAGTTGTAGAGATTGTCCAGCGATTTTATTTCAAGTTCCGTTCGAGCACGGTCGGCATCAACAGCAGTAACTCTTTCCAGGTAAGCTTTCGATTCTTCACTGAGGTTGACGGTTCCTTTCTGTTCTTTGAATTGCTGCAAAGCTTGTTCGGTGGAGTTCAATGTTTTGCTGATCTCGTCCAGTTGTTCGTCAACAAACTTCAAGGTCAATCCTGCAACGGATGATTTATCTTTCACATCTTGATTGAT
This sequence comes from Bacteroidota bacterium, assembly GCA_041178685.1. Lineage (GTDB taxonomy): Bacteria > Bacteroidota > Bacteroidia > AKYH767-A > 2013-40CM-41-45 > Pollutiaquabacter. The sequence continues at coordinate 3,534 of JBEGUX010000022.1, read as the reverse complement.
GTAAGCTCGTCCTAGTGCATTCAGGAAGTCTTTAGCGCGCTCCTTCACTTCGTCGCGCAACGTGATTTCGATGATGGTGGCGTCTTTGTTTAATGCTTCTGTTTTCAGATTTTCGGAGTAATAGCTGTACAGAGCCGCATCCGAATTAAGCGTGAAAGAGTATTTTGATCCAAGTGGCTTTGTGTCAGAAGCAGTAGCCTCTTCGATCAACAACGTAAAGTAAGGAGTGGAAATAGTGTCGCTGAAGGAGTGAACTGCGGAGTAAGAAAAATCTTCGGCTTCGGAATGGTCAGAGTCTAGTGTCAATAAGAACCGATTGGGTTCTTTCGGTTCAAGTTTAAATGATGCGTTCTTTAGTTCATCGGATAGCGCAATCTTGGTTACGTGAAATGGCGCCGAATTATAGAGAGGTTTTCTCAGTAGAAAATCTTCGTTGAAGTAACTGATGCCTAAACCTAATTCATCAGCAGCTGCTTTTAAAACGGATCGAGAGCGAAGTATACCAATTTCGGTGGCTACACTTTTGGAATTGCCAAACAGATCACCCGATAAAATATCTTCAATGTTCTTGGACGAGTTTTTAGTGTCTTTAATCAAAACACTGGTGTGTGCTTCGAAAACCGGTTGTGTTAGTTTGATGTAACCAATGGCAATACAGCCAAAGACTGCTACAGAAATTAGAAAGTAGTACCACTTGCTGCGCATAGATAAAGCCAACTGACGAAAGTCTATTTCGTCTTCCTTTCTGTGCTGCGGCATTGGGTTGTTATTGCGCATCGTCATCGTGTCACGGCCACAAAGGCGGTGATTAGCACTGCTACTGTGGTTAGTATGGAGGTGAAAACTATGATTGACGGACTGGTATTCTGCAATGCGCGTTTACGTGTCGGCGAAACGTAAATAATATCGTCGGGATGAAGGAAATAAACAGAAGTTGTAAGGCTGCTGCTTTGCGTTAAGTCAATAGTAAAATCATTGGACACTCCATTTTCAGAACGAATCAATCTCAAGTTGGTGCGATCCGCCAACTGTGTCAGGTCGCCCGCCATGCCGAGTACTTCCGGAAGCGTTGCCCGCTCGTTCATGATTGTGTATAAGCCGGGTTTGTTTACTTCGCCCAAGACTGTCACTTTGAAGTTGAGTTTTTTCAAAGTGACAATTGGATCGTTTACATATACTTTAAACCGTTCTTCGATAAGTTTGGAAGCTTCTTTCAATGTGAGTCCGTCCACATTCACGTTTCCAACAAGTGGAAGCGTAACTATTCCGCTGTCGCGGACAACATAACCGCGTTCATAAACTGATCGTGTATCACTTGCAGGCCGATCAGCAGGAGCAGCCAAGTATGGATATGCGTCGATATGAGTGGTAAATACGTTAATGGAAAGAATGTCGCCTTTGAAAATGCGCAATTGAAATGTATCGGCTTGTGCCAATGCAGGAATATTTCCCTGAAAGTAAACTACCTCTTTTTGGGGAACACATCCGGCTGCCATCATTCCGATGATGGTGATAACGAATGCGATCCGGTGCAAGAAGTGGCTCATGCCATGCGGCGTATTATTTTCCTAGTATGGAACGGGAGATAACGATTTTCTGAACTTCAGAAGTTCCTTCGTAGATCTGCGTGATCTTCGCATCACGCATCAGTCGCTCCACGTGGAATTCTTTAACGTAGCCGTAGCCGCCGTGAACCTGTACTGCTTCAACGGTGATATCCATAGCTGCTTGTGAAGCGTATAGTTTGGCCATAGAAGAGGCGAGACCATAATCGAGGTCGTTATCTTTCATCCAGGCTGCTTTGAGCGTCATCAGGCGAGCAGCTTCAATTGAGGTGGCCATGTCTGCCAGTTTAAACTGGATCGCTTGGTGCTCGGAAATAGTTTTTCCAAATGCTTTACGTTCTTTAGAATATTGTAATGCCAATTCATACGCACCGGAAGCAATTCCTAATGCTTGTGCAGCAATACCTATTCGGCCGCCGGTCAGTGTTTTCATGGCGAATTTAAAACCGAAGCCGTCTTCGCCGATGCGATTAGCTTTAGGTACTTTAACATCGGAGAACATCAGAGAATGAGTGTCGCTTCCACGTATGCCCATTTTATTTTCTTTTGGACCAATGGTGAAACCCGGCCAGCCTTTCTCGACGATGAATGCAGTAATTCCTTTATGACCTTTTGCGACATCGGTTTGGGCAATCACCAGATAAACAGAAGCTGAAGAACCGTTCGTTATCCAGTTTTTAGTTCCATTTAAAATATAATGATCGCCGGCATCGATAGCTGTGGTGTGTTGTGAGGTAGCATCAGAGCCAGCTTCCGGTTCGGAAAGACAAAACGCACCGATAATTTCGCCTTTGGCGAGCGGTACAAGGTATTTACGTTTTTGTTCTTCCGTACCATAGGTTTCAAGTCCCCAGCAAACCAGGGAGTTGTTGACGGACATGGCAACCGAACACGATGCATCAATTTTTGAAATTTCTTCCATAGCGAGCACATAGGAAACGGTATCCATGCCGCCGCCGCCATATTCCGGACTAACCATCATACCCATGAAGCCCAGTTCGCCCATCTTTTTAACTTGCTCCGCCGGAAATTTCTGATGTTCATCGCGTTCAATAACACCCGGCTTTAGTTCATTCTGAGCGAAATCGCGGGCGGCCTGTTGAATCATCAAGTGCTCTTCGGTCAATTCGAAATTCATAATTGGTAAGTTATGATATTGTAAGTAGTTGATTTGTATAACATTGAAAAACAACAAAGGTTTTCCATCGGGTTAGCGAAACTACTATTCTCAACCTGAAAAGACAAATTTTAAGTGTTGCATCTTGTTCAGCAGATGCAAGGTGACGCTATGCATTATGTACCTTCGCTATATGTCAGTTTACCACGTCATTGGACTTATGTCCGGCACTTCGCTGGATGGATTGGATATTGCCAATTGCAGGTTTGAATTAAAGGATGGAAGGTGGGCATTTTCCATTGTTGCAGCTGAGACGATACCTTACAGTCACGACTGGCTGGTACGCTTACAAAGTTTGCCCGAACTTACCGGTGAAGAGTTGCTGACTGAGCATATTGCATACGGTAAATTTTTGGGTGATTGTGTTCGGGAATTTTGTCAGCGCCATCCGCTTCCGGTTGATTTTGTTTCCTCTCACGGTCATACTGTATTTCATCAGCCCCATCTTGGGTTTACATTTCAAATTGGTGCAGGATCTGCTATTGCCTCAGCATGTCGTTTGCCGGTTGTGTATGATTTTAGAACTTCCGACGTCGTATTGGGTGGACAGGGCGCTCCATTGGTACCAATTGGTGATCAATTGTTGTTTTCACACTACGATTATTGCCTGAATCTTGGTGGCATCGCCAATATATCATTTCGTCAGGGCGCAGACAGGATTGCATTTGACGTTGCTCCGTGTAATCTTTTACTGAATGAAATTTCCGGCTGGGTAGGAATACCTTATGATGAAGATGGTAAACTAGCCGCCTCGGGAATGGTCAATAAAAACTTATTGCAACAATTGGATGC
>JBEGUX010000021.1:0-2845 GCA_041178685.1 Bacteroidota bacterium | reverse complement strand
ATCAAGATTAAGAAGGTAGAGGACAACACAGCAGCGAAAGTCGAGATTATGTTGCATTTGCACAGCGACTCATCGGAAGATCTCGATAAAACAATTGATGCGTTGTATGCTTTCACCGATTGTGAAGTTTCTATCTCACCGAACAGCTGTGTCATCATTGATGATAAGCCGCGGTTCATGAGCGTTAATGACATCCTGAAATACAATACGGAGCAGACGCTCGGTTTGTTAAAGCAGGAGTTGGAGATTCGTCGATCGGAGTTGGAAGAGGAATGGCACTTTAGCTCACTGATCAAGATCTTCATTGAAAAACGCATCTATCGTAACATTGAAGAATGTACAACGTGGGAGCAAGTTATTTCGACTATCGACGATGGGTTAAAGCCGTACAAGAAGAAGTTTAAGCGTGAGATTACCCGCGATGATATTGTTGCTCTGACAGAGATTAAAATTAAGCGCATCTCCAAATATGATGTAAAGGAGCAGGATGAGAAGATCAAAGGTTTGGAGGCATCGTTGGACGAAGTTGCTGCTAATCTTGCCAATATCAAAGGATACACCATTGCTTACTTTAAGGAATTGCTCAAGAAGTATGGCAAAGGACGTGAGCGAAAGACCGTAGTAAGTGCTTTTGAGCAAGTGGTAGCTTCAGAAGTTATCATCAACAACCAAAAGTTGTATGTAAATCGAGAAGATGGTTTTGCCGGTTTCGGACTTAAAAAGGATGAGTTTATTAGTGAATGTTCGGATCTGGATGAGATACTTGTCATTCGCGGCGACGGAAGTTTATTGGTGACGAAAGTAGGAGATAAGAAATACGTCGGAAAGGACGTTCGTTATATCACCGTATTCCGGAAAAGCGATCCCGAGCAGATATTCAACTTAATTTACCAGGACGGGCGAGGTGGAGCTGTGATGGTGAAACGATTTGTCGTTGGTGGAACTACCCGCGATAAAGAATATGTTTTAACCAAAGGGAACGAAGGTTCAAAGATCTTATACTTATCTTATTGTCAGCATGCGATGGAAGGGGAAAAGGTTCGTGTAATGCTTCGGCATAAGCCAAAGTTACGCATCACACAGATGGATGTTAACTTCAACGATTATGAGGTGAAAGGTCGGGGCACCATTGGAGTGATTCTTACAAAAAATGCGGCCTCCAAAGTGGTGAAATTAGCGGATGCTCCTCCGGTAAAAAAGACGGAACAATTAGCGATTCCGGCAGCCGCAGCTCCTAAAAAAGAACCAGTGGTTAAACCGGCTGCTGCCGTCAAAAAGCCCGCGGTAAAAGCCATTCCGGCATCTAAAGCTGCTAAAGGGAAGTCTGTACCAAAAAAAGCAAGTCCCCTCAAAGAAGAAAAAGCGGTCACCGTTGAGTGGGACATGAGTACCGGAAATAAATCCGGAAAAGATCGCGATCGCCTGCTAAAAGAAATCGATGAAAAAGCAGGTGCTCGGAAGAAGTCACAGATGAAAATGGATTTTTAATACTAAATAGGGAAAAGGAGTCGCGAAAGCGGCTCCTTTTGTTTTTCTTCAATTAAACTTCATTAAAATCGTTTACCTTTTCAGTTAATCTGCGTTAAACAGATATTATGAAAAAAATACTGGTAGCGTTATTCTTTTGTATTTCGGTACTTCGCGTTGAAGCGGCATTTATCCTAATTCCTATGGATGAATCGCAAACCAATCACTTGAAGGCTTATGGAATAGCGTATAGTGTTTTGGAAGCTGGATTGGATGTGCAATGGTTGCTCAATTACCGTGGCGGGAGTTTTCTCATAGCAGATAATACCAAGCTGGAGCAGGAGTGTGCTATTCGTGGTGTTTCTTTCAAAGTAATTGCTGATGTTCAGGCTGCTTCAATACTCACGGAAATATCCAACCCGGAAGTGAATCAGGATGTCGTGAAACTAGAAAAAGCGCCTAAGATTGCTGTCTATTCCCCTAAAAATAAAATGCCCTGGGATGATGCGGTAACACTTACATTGACCTATGCTGAAATCCCCTACGACGTCGTTTACGACGAAGAAGTGATTTCTGGTAAGTTACCACTCTACGACTGGCTGCATTTGCACCATGAGGATTTTACCGGTCAGTATGGCCGTTTCTGGGCGGCTTATCGTAACGCGCCTTGGTACCAGGAAGACGTGCGCGTTCAGGAAGCGATGGCAACTAAGTTGGGTTTCAGTAAGGTGTCACAAATGAAGTTGGCTGTTGCGCAAAAGATTCGTGATTTTGTTGCGGGTGGTGGATACCTGTTTGCGATGTGTTCGGCTACGGATAGCTACGACATTTCTCTTTCTGCAGAAGGAATAGATATCTGCGAAGAAATGTTTGATGGTGATCCTGCTGATCCTGCCATGAATAAAAAGATAAATTACACCAGGACCTTTGCATTTCGAAATTTTAAACTAAGTACCAACCCTTACGAGTACGAGTTTAGTGATATCGATAATCAGCCTCCTGCACGTAAGATCGATAAAACGAATGATATCTTCACTTTGTTTGAGTTTTCAGCTAAATGGGATCCGGTTCCTACGATGCTTTGCCAGAATCACGAGCAAGTAATCAAAGGTTTTTTAGGACAGACAACAGCTTTTAAAAAGCGTACACTTAAGAGTGAAGTGCTGGTGATGGGTGAGTGCAAAGCTGAAGATGAAGCACGTTACATTCATGGCGATTACGGAAAAGGAACGTGGACGTTTTACGGTGGTCATGATCCCGAAGACTATCAACATCAAGTTGGCGACCCACCGACAGATCTTTCCCTGCATCCGCAGTCGCCGGGCTATAGACTGATTTTGAATAACGTTTTATTTCCGGCTGCTAAGAAGAAAAAGCA
>JBEGUX010000020.1:0-13341 GCA_041178685.1 Bacteroidota bacterium | reverse complement strand
AGCGTATGTCGTCAACGATCTGGGTCGCTACAAAGTGGTATTGCAAAGTCTGGATGGAAAACGCAATAAGCGAATTCTTCGAAGCGGTTATCGCTCCTATGCGAAAGAAACTGATGAGTCCTTTCCGGTACTTGCGTGGCATCCAAGTGGGCAATTGCTTGGCATGATTCGCGAGCGAAAAGGTTTTTTATGGTTTGGTACTTACAACCTGGAGAATAAAGAATTCCGCGAGGAGAAATTTTTCAATTTTGAAAAAGTACTCGATTTTGCGTATTCCGATGACGGGCAGTTGCTTGTCATCTCCGGTGTTCAAAAAGGGCAGAGCGATATTTTCGTCTATAACCTCCGTACGCGTACTTATGATCAAATCACCAAAGACGCGTACGATGATCTTCAGCCACGATTTATCAGCGGTTCAACATCGCTCGTGTTTGCGTCTAATCGAGTCAATGATACGCTTGCCGCCATTGGTAAGAATGAAATCCCAACCAGCAAGAATCTGGATATTTTTTATTACCATTACAGCGGGCGTTCGGCTGTTCTTCGTCGTCTTACCAATACTCCGGACGCGCGTGAATATCAACCGCTACCGTATGATTCAGTCAACATTGCCTATTTGAGTGATGAGAATGGAATTGTCAACCGCTTTACGGCTACACTTGATAGTGTTATCAGTTATGTGGATACAGTAGAACATTACCGGATGATCGTCAACAATTTTCCGCAAACCAACAGAGCTCGGAATATCATCTGGCACGATATCAACGCTAAGAGAAACCGTGTAAGTGAAATTGTTTACGATCGGGGAAAACTACGACTGATAATAAACCCCAAACCATTAGCACGTTCTGAACGCTCCGATCTGCCGCCAACATTATTTCGCTCTGAAACTTCGCAAGTAAAGCCGAAAACAATTGTGCCGGCTACAGCTCCTGCAATTTCAACTCCTGTTGAATTGAAAGAGAGTACAACAGTTCTGGATTCAAATGCTGTTAATATTGACGATTATGTTTTCCAGAGCGATTTCCCGGAGAAGCCTGCCAAGAAAAAGAAAGAAGAGCAAGTAAAAGAGCAGCCACTCAGTTTCGGTGTAACTCCTTCAGCAACTTCAACAACTAATACTACTGCTGATACATCTGCATTTCCTCTCCCGAAAATTCGTAATTACGAGACCGCATTTTCATCCAGCTACTTCGTTTCGCAGCTGGATAATGCGCTGCTAAATCAAACATATCAGTTGTTTACAGGAGCCGGCGCCGTTTTCTACAATCCCGGATTGAACGGTTATTTTAAGTTGGGAATTCGCGATGTAATGGAAGACTACCGGATCTCCGGCGGATTTCGTCTATCGGGAGACTTGAACAGTAACGAGTATTTCCTGAATTACGAAAACCTTAAATACCGTCTCGATAAACAGGTGACTTTTTATCGTCAGGCCATTGAATTCGATTTCGATCCTTATTACGGATCTAAACTTCATACTCACGAAGTGCGTGGAAGTCTGAAGTGGCCATTCAGCGATGTTGCCAGTTTACGCGGTTCTATGGCGTATCGTAACGACCGCTTTGTCCTTTTGTCAACGGATTATCCTTCACTACGCTTTCCGAATGAATATCTGCATTGGGCAACAAGCAGAGTGGAGTTTGTTTTCGATAACACTATTCCGCTCGGCGCCAACTTATATAACGGTACGCGCATGAAAGTGTTTGGTGAATACTATCGTCAGGTGAATAAAGAGGCGAGTGGACTTTCCGTAATCGGTACCGATGTCCGTTACTACAAACGGGTGCATCGTGAAATTGTCTGGGCCAACCGTTTCGCTGCTGGAACATCCTTTGGTCGTGAGAAATTGATTTTTTACCTCGGAGCAACCGACAACTGGATTTCTCCACGCTTTAATTACGGAACGAGTATCGATTACTCTCAGAATTATTATTTCCAGGCGTTGGGAACGAACATGCGCGGCTTTGATCAAAACATCCGTAATGGAAATACGTTTGCTGTGATCAACTCCGAATTACGTATTCCTATATTCCGTTACCTATTGAATCGTCCGATTAAATCCGACTTCATCCGAAACTTCCAGGTGATTGGTTTTGGAGATATCGGTACGGCATGGACAGGCACAAATCCGTATGCAACAGACAATCCGCTGAATAACGAAACAATCGTTAGTCAGCCGTTTGTCGTAACGCTTCAAAAGCAAAAAGATCCGATTGTAGGTGGTTATGGTTTTGGTTTGCGCAGTCGCTTGCTTGGCTATTTTCTCCGCGCCGATTGGGCTTGGGGTGTCGAAGACCGTGTCATACAGGATTCTAAATTCTATTTCTCATTGGGACTGGATTTCTAAAAAAAAATCCGCCAAATTTTATAGGTCATGATTGAAAAGATTAAAGCACTCGCTGCGAAATTACATCCTGAAGTTGTTGGTTTTCGTCGTCATTTGCACGCTCATCCGGAACTTTCTTTCAAGGAATACGAGACGCAGAAATTCGTAGAAGCTCGTCTCAACGCTCTTGGTGTTACCAAACATTCGCGAATGGCTGACACTGGAGTTGTTGCCTTGATAGAAGGAAAAAATCCCGGCAAGCGAACCATTGCCTTACGTGCCGATATGGACGCTTTGCCGATTCAAGAGACCAATAACGTACCGTATAAATCTACGATTGATGGTGTGATGCATGCTTGCGGTCATGATGTTCATACCTCTTCCTTGTTGGGCGCAGCTGCCATTCTTAGTAGCCTTCGTGATGAATTTGAAGGCACTGTCAAATTGATCTTTCAACCTGGCGAAGAGAAATTGCCAGGCGGCGCTTCTTTAATGATTAAAGAAGGTGTTTTACAAAATCCTGCTCCTGATTCGGTGCTTGGTCAACACGTGATGCCTCAATTACCTGCTGGAAAGATTGGCTTTCGTCGCGGCTTGTATATGGCAAGTACGGATGAGTTGTATGTGACAGTTAAAGGAAAAGGAGGGCACGGTGCAATGCCGCACTTGTGTATTGATCCGGTGGCCATTACCGCTCAGTTATTAGTCACGCTGCAACAGGTAGTCAGTAGATACGCAAAGCCGTCAATTCCGAGTGTTCTGTCCTTCGGAAAAGTAATTGCGAATGGCGCCACCAATGTTATTCCTGATGAGGTGTATCTCGAAGGAACTTTCCGTACGCTGAACGAAGAGTGGAGAGCTGAAGCGCACGAGCGAATGAAGAAAATCGCCAATGAGCTCGTTGAAAGTATGGGTGGCAAATGTGATTTTGAAATCAGAAAAGGATATCCATTTTTGATTAATGACGAGCAGCTGACGGATCGCACACGGGATTGGGCAGAAGCGTATGTCGGCAAAGAAAACGTAGAAGATTTGGAGATATGGATGGCAGCAGAAGATTTTGCGTTCTACTCACAACAAGCTCCCGCTTGCTTTTATCGTTTGGGTGTCCGCAACGAAGACAAAGGCATCGTATCTTCCGTTCACACGTCAAAGTTTGATATCGACGAGTCGGCTCTTGAAACAGGCATGGGACTTATGGCCTGGCTGGCGATTAACGAACTTGGAATCAATTAAGAATGTAGAATTAAGAATTCTGCATTCTTAATTCTACATTAATTACGCGTCAATCTTCGCATACTTCGAATTCTTCTCGATGAATTCGCGGCGTGGCGGAACGTCATCGCCCATCAGCATCGAGAAAATACGATCAGCTTCTGCTGCGCTATCGATGGTTACTTTGCGTAACGTACGTGTTTCAGGATTCATTGTAGTTTCCCACAACTGCTCGGCATTCATTTCTCCAAGACCTTTGTAACGCTGTACGTTTACATTTTCTTCTTTGCCTTCGCCGGCAAGACGTTTGATGGCAGCGATTCGTTGCTCGTCGTTCCAGGCGTATTCCTGTTCTTTACCTTTCTTAACGAGGTAGAGTGGAGGAGTAGCGATGTATAGATAACCAGCCTCAATCAATTCTTTGAGGTGGCGGAAAAAGAAGGTTAGAATTAAAGTGGTGATGTGGCTTCCGTCCACGTCGGCATCGGTCATGATGATCACCTTGTGGTAACGGATTTTATCCATATTCAACGGACGTCCTTCTTTGTTGTCATCACGGAATACACCCAATGCAGTATAGATGTTACGAATCTCTTCGTTTTCGTAAATCTTGTATTCCATTGCCTTCTCAACGTTGAGGATTTTACCGCGTAAAGGAAGGATGGCCTGGAAATTACGGTTACGGCCTTGCTTGGCAGTTCCACCCGCAGAGTCTCCCTCAACGAGGTAAAGTTCACAAGCAGATGCATCGCTTTCGGAACAGTCGGCCAGTTTGCCCGGAAGTCCGGTAGAGGAGAGTGCGTTCTTACGTTGAACAAGTTCCCTTGCTTTACGGGCCGCATGACGCGCTGTAGCAGCAAGGATTACTTTTTCTACGATCATCTTTGCTTCGCGCGGATGCTCTTCCAAAAAGATTTGCAACATATCGGCTACCGCCTGATCGACGGCACCCATCACTTCGTTATTACCGAGTTTAGTTTTCGTTTGTCCTTCGAACTGCGGCTCGGCTACTTTTACAGAAACAATGGCCGTCAGTCCTTCGCGGAAGTCGTCTCCGGAAATTTCAAACTTAACTTTATCCAACATGCCCGACTTGTCGGCGTAACTTTTCAGTGTGCGCGTCAGCGCACGACGGAAACCTGCAAGGTGCGTTCCACCTTCGTGGGTATTGATGTTGTTAACGTAGGAGTGTACGTTTTCGTTAAATGAAGTATTGTAGGTAAGCGAAACCTCCACAGGAATACCGGAACGTTCGCCTTCCATATAGATCGGCTCAGGAATGAGTTTCTCACGGTTAGCATCGAGGTAAGAAACGAATTCCTTCAATCCGCCTTGGCTGTAAAAGGATTCGTGCGGATGATTTCCTTCGGCATCTTTTTCGCGCTCATCCGTGATGTTGAGACGAATTCCTTTGTTGAGATAAGCAAGCTCACGTAAACGAGTGGCTAGCGTATCATAATGATAAACGCCGGAAGTGAAAATGGTTAAGTCGGGGAGAAAGGTTACTGTAGTACCGGTTCGATCAGTAGTACCGGTTTCTTTTACAGCATACAATGGCTTTCCGCGTTCGTATTCCTGCTCATAGATTTTTCCTTTACGGTGAACGGTTACATGCAGATGTGTGGAGAGTGCATTGACACATGAAACACCCACACCGTGTAATCCACCGGAAACTTTATAGGAATCCTTGTCAAATTTACCGCCGGCATGCAGTACTGTCATTACAACTTCTAATGCACTCTTCTTTTCTTTCGGGTGTATATCCGTTGGAATACCGCGGCCATCGTCAGTAACACTAATTGAATTGTTCGGAAGGATGCGCACGTCAATATTGCGGCAATGTCCCGCCAATGCTTCGTCGATGGAGTTGTCAACGACCTCGTAAACAAGATGATGAAGTCCCTTGAATCCGATATCGCCGATGTACATCGCCGGGCGCTTACGCACCGCTTCTAATCCTTCAAGTACCTGAATACTGTCGGCGGAATAATCCTGCCCTTTTTGTTCAATGGTTGTTTCTTCTGACACGTTTTGTTGAATCAAATCACTCATAAATTTCGCGTGGCGGTCGCCACGTTAGACTGTATTTTTTCGAATTGCAAATGGCTCGAAAAGCCGCTTCTGTAGCGGTTTTCGACTATGTTGTGAAGATACAAAAACAGGTGCTTTTTAACAAAAAAATCAGGCTTAAAAATGGTGTTTTTTTACAACGGTTATCAACTAGTTTAAATATTGATTATCAGACATTTAAAACGGGTAAAAAGCACGGGTGAAATAATCGGATTTTGGCGATAATTGAGGCGAGAAAAAAGCCCTCGAAAACCGGCATAAATGGCCGCTAGAAACGATAGTAATCAGTACTCCAGTTCGAGGTCCAATCGCTTGCGTAATTCGTTCAGCAATGGATTACGCTCTGCCAGTTTATTAAACTTTTCAGTCGGCGTGTACGGCACTTGAATGCCATGTCCACCGATCTCTACGATCAACTCTAATTGGATATGAAAATTATTTAATGAAGTACGAATGTAGGTCAGCAAATCGGCCTTTACTTCGTTCACATCCTTCTCAATCGCATGACTGTCGACGATGAATTCGAGTTCTTCTCCTTGCTTGATGATGGGCTTGCGTTTTAAGAACGCGGTAGATAAAGCATACCGGCCCTGATCATTCATGGATTGACCAAAAGCAGTCCATACTTTTTCAAGTTGAACCGGCGAAAAAGCGGTACGTGGCAAAGACTCTTTTACGAAACTCTCGGGTCCGTCATTTTTTTTTTCGGTATCCGTATCCGGATTCATCGAAATGGAGATGGTCTTACGTCCGGTAGCAGGACGCGATGCCGGTGCAGAAGTTGGCGGAGTTGCGGCAGGAGGCGGAGTGCTCGCAACCGGAGGCGGTGTTGAGCTTGCAGGACGAGGTGGTGCAGCAGCAGTCGGTGTAGTAGCAACCGTTGGAGCTGACGTTGCAGCCGGAGTAACAACAGCTGCCGGTGTTTTCCCATGTGTACAAAGCTTCAGCAACGTGAACTCAACGTGTAATCGCTGATTTCTAGCCGATTTGAAGTTCAAGTCGGCCTTGTGCGTAATCTCCAGAAGCTCGAGCAGCCAATTCGCCGGACACTGTCGCGCCTGAATTTTAAATCGTTCCCGCACCGATGGACTGACTTCCAGCAGGGAAACAGTTGCTTCATCTTTACTGACCATTAAATCGCGGATATGTGCTGCCATTCCGGTAAGGAAATGATGCGCGTCAAAACCGTTGGAAAGGATTTCATCGAACGCCAGCAAGACAGCAGCCGTATTGCCGGCGATGATGTTGTCAGTTATGCGGAAGTAGTAATCGTAATCAAGAATATTCAGATTCTCGATGGCTGCTTTGTACGTGACGTTATTACCTGCAAAACTGACCAGCTGGTCAAACATGGATAATGCATCACGCAATGCACCGTCTGATTTCTGCGCAATTACGTGTAAAGCATCCTCTTCAGCCTGGACGTTTTCTTTTACAGCAATCTTTGCCAGATGGCCGGCAATATCATCCACCGAAATCCGATTGAAATCGAAAATCTGACAACGCGAAAGAATCGTAGGGATAATTTTATGCTTTTCAGTAGTCGCCAGAATGAACACTGCATAGGACGGCGGCTCTTCCAGCGTCTTCAGGAACGCGTTGAATGCATTCGTGCTGAGCATGTGTACCTCGTCGATGATGTACACTTTGTAGCGACCCATCTGAGGAGCATAACGCACTTGTTCTACCAGCGCACGAATGTCTTCTACGGAATTATTGGATGCAGCATCAAGCTCGTAAATGTTTAACGAGTGGCCGGTGTTGAAAGCTGTGCAAGATTCGCATTTGTCGCAAGCTTCAACGTCGGCTGATTGATTGGTACAGTTGATTGTTTTTGCCAGGATACGTGCTGTGGTAGTTTTACCCACGCCACGCGGACCCGTAAATAAGAATGCTTGCGCAAGATGATTGTTCTTGATCGCATTCTTCAGCGTTTGAGTAATATGTGGCTGGCCAACTACCGTGTCAAACGTGACCGGACGGTATTTTCTGGCCGAAACAATAAACCGTTCCATAGGATTTCAAAGATACGATTTTGTCCCTCATACGGCTCGATTTGATGGATATAATTTCTTTACTTTAACGGTACTATTATTTACTATGACAGCACCCATTTCAAGCGGTAACGGAGCTCCCGGACAAGAGCGTTTTTTTGTTCAAGGACCCCATTCAAGGATTACGGAGTTCATTTTTACGCTTAAAGTGATGCGAGAATTCATCAAAGGATTCCGCGCGTTACATTTCCTTGGTCCCTGTGTTACCGTTTTTGGTTCTGCTCGCTTTAAGGAGGAACATCCATTTTATCAGCTGGCAAGAAAAATGGGCGCAGAACTTTCTCGAATGGGATTTGTCGTAATGACGGGCGGAGGTCCCGGAATTATGGAAGCTGCAAATCGCGGCGCTCGCGATGTCGGTGGTCGATCAGTAGGTTGCAACATCGCATTGCCTAAAGAGCAGCAACCCAATCCTTACCTCGATAAATTTGTTACGCTCGATCACTTTTTCGTACGAAAGGTATTGTTGCTGAAATACTCGTATGCCTTTGTTGTTCTTCCGGGTGGGTTTGGAACGTTGGACGAGCTTTTTGAAACGCTTACATTGATACAAACCGGTAAGATATCTCACTTTCCGGTTGTTTTAATGGGTAGTGAGTATTGGAGTCCACTCTTCCTTCAATTGGAAAAAATGAATAAGGAAGGAACGATTATTCCGGAAGACCTGAATCATTTGATCATCACGGATGATGTCAATGCTGCACTGGATTTTATTCGCAAGCATTCTGTCGATGAATATGGATTAACGAAACGAACGCCGCCAAAACCACTTGGAATTTTTGGAGAGCGAAAATGGTCGAGATGGTGAGAACTGATTGGAAGGATTAAGTATTGTCGTAGTAATTAAATTGCTGAAGTGTGTTTTTTCATCATTTTCTACTGCTAGTTAAGTTTTCAACAATTGAATACTTTTTTCAACATTGCGATTTTTTTGTTTGCAGTACGAAGTCTTCGCGGTTACATTTGAAAGATCTAAACTAAAACCCTTATCAAAATGAACAAAGCTGAATTGGTTGAAGCTATTTCCACCGAAGCTAAAATCACGAAAGCAGATGCAACTCGTGCTTTGGAAGCTTTTATGAATGCCACCACTAAGTCTTTGAGAAAAGGCGAGCGCGTTGCTCTCGTTGGTTTCGGTACGTTTACCGTATCTAAACGCGCTGCGCGTAACGGTCGCAATCCGCAGACCGGCAAACCTATCAAGATCGCCGCTAGAAAAGTAGCGAAGTTCAAGGCAGGTATCGAATTAGCTGCGAAGATCAAATAAGTGATCAGCAGCAGCAGAAAAAAGCCCCGCAATTTGCGGGGCTTTTTCTTTATCGTCCTTTAAATACCGGTTTTCGTTTTTCTAAAAAGGCTTTTACTCCTTCTTTATGATCTTCAGTTCCTCCTGCTTCAGTTTGCTCCTGACCTTCTAATTTAAGTTGATCGTCCAGGTTATTTGTCATAGAAGCATTCAACAATTTTTTCGTCAACCATAATCCACGTGTAGGCATTTGCGCCAATTGCTCAGCCAAAGCCGTTGCCTGTGCAATCAGTTGTTCGTCTTCGTAAACTTTATAAATCATTCCCATTTCGCGCGCTTCATCAGCGGTTACTTTGTCGGCAGTAAGCATAAGTGCTGCTGCTCGCTGGAATCCAATTAGTCGCGGCAACATAAACGTACCACCACTATCCGGGATAAGTCCGATCTTACTGAACGCCTGAATAAACGAAGCGCTTTTTCCCGCCACTACAATATCGGCAGCGAGTGCAATGTTGGCGCCTGCACCTGCAGCGACACCATTTACTGCAGCCACAACAGGTTTCTCCAGATTTCTGATCAATCGAATAATCGGATTATAGTGCTCCTCAACGATTTTGGTAATTCCCGGTCCGGAAGGATCAATAGCTTCCGATAAATCTTGCCCGGCACAAAACGCTTTGCCATTACCACTCAGTAATACGGCACGCACTGAATTGTCGTCATTCGCCTTTTTTAAAGCTGCCTGAAGTTCCAGTGACATTTCACGCACAAAGCTGTTGAATTTCTCCGGACGATTAAGCGTAATCAGCGCAACGCCATTAGCGATAGAGTAATCGATATACATAATTATATAATGATATTACAGATTATATTGAACGTGACCTTGTTTCTGCAAGGTACGAATTGTTCAAAGCGATAATACGCCTTACTTACGAACGTCGGATCAATGACATTTGAAATAGTCGAAAGGCTCCAGGCACGATTCGCATTTATACAATGCTTTACAAGCCGTTGAGCCGAATGGACTGACCATCGAAGTTTGAAGGGATCCGCAACGTGGACAAGCAATGGCGCGCGGATGCAGTGACAGCACGGATTTGTCGCTGGTACTGTGTGCCGGCGGTGCAATACCGTACTGACGTAATTTTTCTTTCGCCTCGTCCGGAATCCAGTCAGTTGTCCACACCGGCGAATACACCAGCTTCACCTTGATGTTATTGTAGCCGTGTTGCTGTAAAACACTTTTAATATCTTGCTCAATGGCCATCATGGCCGGACAACCGCTGTACGTCGGTGTAATTAGAATAGTAATGGAATCGTCAGCGTTGATTTGTACGTCGCGCACAATTCCCAACTCAACAATGCTTATAACCGGAATTTCCGGGTCGGGAATTGTTTTTAATATTTCATTGATCGAATCAACGGTCGCTGACGGCATTAAATTCGGGTATTAAACTACGTTATATATTACACTGTAAAGCGTCAGGTTATATGACGAGCATCACCACGTGGCTCCAGGATGTGCGCGATGCAATGATTGCATCTCAGCAAGTAAGTGCCCGAGATGTTCAGTATGTTTTCCTTCGCGGCTGCCGCGGATGGCGTAAGAATTTTCAGGAACGGAAAGATGGGCTTCCTCCATTTTTGATTTTACTAAGCTGAGCCAACTTTCACGAAGCATTCGATTGTCAACACCGATACCTGCTTTCAAAAGTACGTCGTCCACTTCGTTAGTATCGAAGAAATCTTCGGTGAAAAGCCAAAGCTCATCCACTGCCAAACGCATACGTCGTGCACTTTCTTCCGTGCCAACACCAAGCCTAAGCATCCATTCAGCGCTGTGACGTAAATGGTACTGAACTTCTTTCAATGATTTTTGCGCAAGCGCAGCTAGTGTCTCGTCTTTGCTCTTTGCCAATTCAGCAAAGAAAAGAGAGAAATAACTGCTCATCAGAAACTGCCTTAAAATAGTTTGACCGAAATCGCCATTGGGCTGTTCTGACATCAACAGATTCCTGTAGTCGCGATCATCACGCAGGAAAGCCAAATCGTCTTCGGTGCGGCCTTTGTTTTCTACCTGACAAGCATAGTCGTAGAATCCGCGCGTTTGACCGATGAGGTCTAGTGAAATATTCGTCAACGCAATATCTTCCTCAAGAATAGGACCATGTCCACACCACTCAGCGAGTCGTTGTCCAAGAATCAAACTGGTGTCGCCAATGCGCAGGCAATATTCAAAAACTGCTTCTTGATTTGTCATGGTAAAGGAAATATAGCCTTATTCGAAAGTGGCTCCTGGCGTTTTATAAAAATTGGGATGGCGATAGATCTTGTCGTTCGATGGTTCGAAGAAAGGTCCCATATCTTCCGGTGTACTCGAAGTGATCGCATCGGAAGGGACTACCCAAATGCAGGTTGCCTCGTTACGACGCGAATAAACATCGCGAGCATTCATCAGCGCCAACTCTTTGTCTGGTGCGTGCACATTGCCTGCATGTTCAAATGGAAGTCCTGAACGTTTTTGTGTAAATACTTCCCAAAGCGGCCAGTTGTCGTTCTTCATGATAAAATGGTATTGGTCATTGAATGATTTACGCTGCAATTGTTTCACCTGCTTTTTTACGTGCATAAGCATTGGCAGCTTCACGCACCCAGGCGCCTTCTTCGTGTGCTTTGCGACGCGCTTTCAAACGATCTTTATTGCAAATGCCATTACCGTTAATGACCTGGTAAAATTCTTCCCAATTGATTGTTCCAAAGTCAAAATGCTGACGTTCTTCGTTCCATTTTAATTCGGGATCAGGCAATGTAAGCCCGATGTTTTGGGCCTGTGGAACTGTGCGATCAATAAAGCGTTGACGCAACTCATCGTTTGAATAACGCTTTACTCTCCAGCGCAGCAACTCAGCACTGTTTGGCGAATCCTTATCGGAAGGTCCAAACATCATCAAAGCAGGCCACCACCAACGATTGATGGAATCTTGAGCCATCGCACGCTGTTCAGCTGTTCCTTTCATAAGCGTAGCAAGAATTTCATAGCCTTGCTTGTGATGGAAATTTTCTTCTTTACAAATCCTTACCATTGCACGCGCATATGGACCGTAAGATCCTTTTGCCAAAACAGTCTGATTAACAATAGCAGCTCCATCTACCAGCCAACCAATGGCACCGATATCGGCCCATGAAAGAGTAGGGTAGTTGAAGATAGAAGAATATTTTGCTTTGCCGGCCAGCAACTCTTCCACCATCTGTTCGCGGGAAATGCCAAGCGTTTCAGTTCCGCTGTAAATGTACAAGCCATGACCGGCTTCATCTTGTACTTTTGCCAGCAACACACACTTGCGTCGCAAACTTGGAGCCCGTGTAATCCAATTGCCTTCTGGCAACATACCGACAACTTCCGAATGCGCGTGTTGTCCCATCATTCGGATCAACTGTTTACGGTAACGCTCCGGCATCCAGTCTTTCGCCTCAATGGATTCGCCCTTGTCGATGCGCTCCTGAAATTTTTTTTCAAGTTCCTGTTCGTTCATGGACAGCATACTCGTTGGAATTTTTTAGGGATTTAAAATTCTGTTTTTAGTCTATCTTTAACAATGACGATGGTCATAGTGTTCAGATCCGGTGGTAATCACCTTTCCAGCGTCCGATCGACTTTTTAATTTCTTCCTGGGAGAGGTGGTTTTCAACGGCTAGTTTACATAATTCAACATATTCATCATCGGGCGCAAATCGCAACGCAATAATTTGATGCATGTGCAAGCGATGATCTAACGGTTTGCCTGTCAAGGTCATATGACGGAAATTCTCTTCTGCTCGAATGATTCGATCCTGGAGTTTTACCCCGAAATAACGCACAGTGAAGTAGATGATCAGCAAAATTAAGCTGCAAGCAACGAGCAGGGAAGCCGAATAAAGGTTGCCGCCGCCATCCATAGACTCCATCAAATTGACTACGGATCCGATCAATGTGGCCAGACAAAGTCCAAATAATAGGCCGTGATACCACCAAACGTATTTTTTATGGTTGGAATATCCTTGTTTTTTCATATCTTAAAGGACTATTTTTACAAAAATACGCGATTTTTGCACCGTTAACAAGGAAAACGGTGTATTCCGGGAGATCAATATTTCCCTTTTTCGCGCGTTAATGTGGGTTTTATGGACTTCAGAGCCAAAAAAGTTATTATTGCTGTGGTAAGCGATCTCGTAACAGATCAGCGGGTACATCGTACTGCCCTTACATTACGGGAGCAGGGTGCTATCGTCACGCTGGTTGGACGTAAAATGTCGGGTAGTTTGAAAATGGCACCGAGAGCCTATCGTACGGTTCGCTTTTCGTTGCTTTTCGAAAAGGGGCCGCTGTTTTATGCTTCATATAATATTCGTCTATTCTTCTTCCTGTTATTCAATAAATGTGATTTTCT
>JBEGUX010000019.1:0-5018 GCA_041178685.1 Bacteroidota bacterium | reverse complement strand
GTCGAATTGTACAATCAAGGATGGAAAAAGGAAAGATATTCAAAACCATTATTGATGTTGCGGAAAAAATAAATGTTGATATCATCATCGTTGGAGCACACGGCGCAGGAGGTGTTCAGGAAAAACTTATTGGCAGTAATGCAGCCAAAGTAGTGATGAATGCAGAATGTCCTGTATTGACCGTTCACTCAGGTACCGCTCATACTAACTTTAAGAATATTGTTTTGCCGATCGACAACTCTTCTGTTTCCCGGCAAAAAGTCAGACACGCCACCGAAATTGCAAAAACCTATCGTTCCACCGTGCATGTTGTCGGAGCTATTGATACATCTGATCTTGATCTGAAAAGAAAGTTTGATTTAAAGGTGCATAAAGTAGGTGATTTCCTTGACGAACACGAAATCACCAACACTGTGAAATCCATCAAGGGAGAACAGCTCGCTCAGATTGCGCTCGACAATGCGCAATTGACAAATGCAGACCTGATCGTCATCATGACAGAGCAGGAGGGTAGCAGTCTTTTCCTTGGCAATGCAGCACAACACGTTATCAATCACTCTACTGTTCCTGTACTGACGATACGTCCTGACAAAGGTGATCCAGATAAAATCTCCGTGGGATATTGATTCCACTTATTGAATGAAAGCCGAAATACTTACGATTGGGGATGAACTGCTCATCGGACAGGTTGTTGATACTAACAGCGCCTGGATCGGCCAACAACTCAATCGTATCGGAGTAAAAGTTCATCAGATAACTTCGGTCAGTGATGATGAACAACATATCCTGAAAGCACTGGCTGAAGCGCAACATCGCGCAGACGTAGTACTGATTACCGGTGGACTGGGCCCTACAAAGGACGACATCACAAAAAAAACGCTTTGCAAGTTTTTCGATTGTGGAATTCGTTTTGATGAGCCTTCCTATCAGAATATCGTGCGTTTGTTTAGAGAACGGGGGAGAGACGTATCAGCCACCAACCGGAGCCAGGCAGAAGTTCCTGATGGCTGCACCGTACTCGTTAATCCCAAAGGTACCGCTCCCGGTATGTGGTTCGAAAAAGATAACACCATTTTTGTTTCCATGCCCGGTGTTCCCTTTGAAATGAAAGGAATCATGGAGCATTCTGTCATTGCTTTGTTGATAGAACGTTTTTCACTTCCTCCGATATTGCATCGCACTATCTTAACTCAGGGTATTGGAGAGTCCATGCTATCAGACCGAATTGTTGATTGGGAAAATGCATTACCAAAACACATCAAGCTGGCTTATCTTCCTGCTGCCGGAACGGTACGTATGCGAATGACAGCCTCCGGCAAACCGGAAGCTATACTTCGCGAAGAACTGATGCAACTAGAGGCACAGTTGCTTCCAATGATCAACGAATTTGTTTACGGGTTTGATGATGAATCACTGGAATCTTTGGTTGGTGAGCTTTTACGAACTAAAAAGGCAACTATCGCCACTGCTGAAAGCTGTACCGGCGGTTATCTAGCTCACCGGCTTACAGCTATTCCCGGTAGCTCTGACTATTACCTTGGCTCTCTTATTGCTTATGCCAACGAAATTAAATTCCGTCATCTTGAAATCCCAACGGAACTCCTTGAAAAGCACGGAGCAGTCAGTGAACCTGTAGTACAGCTGATGGCAGAACGTGTACGATCTTTTATAGGCACTGATTATGGGGTTGCTACCAGTGGCATCGCAGGACCTGGTGGAGCAACGGAAGAAAAACCAGTGGGTACAGTTTGGATCGCAGTCGCCGGTCCGAATGGAGTGGAGACTAAACTATTACGCTTAGGAAAAGGGCGGGAACGTGTCATTCATGAAACGGCATTATATGCCTTAATGCTGCTGCGAAAAATTCTGCTACGATAACGAAACTTGTAATACTCACATTTCCAATAATATAGCCAATTTTCTACTGATTATTTAGCACGATAAAGTACTATCGGGATATTCACAATAATAAGTTAGCAGATCGAAATACTAAGGATTTTGAAATAATAGAAGTATTACCTATTTTTGCACTCCAATTTCAATTTAAACCCAATCGCCATGGCACGTGTTTGTGATCTGACCGGTAAAAGAGCAATGGTAGGAAACAGTGTTTCCTTCTCCAATAAGAAATCCAAGCGTAGATTCAATCCGAATCTGCAGGTGAAGAAATTCTTTATCCCGGAAATGGGTGAGTGGATTTCTCTTAAAGTTTCAACGTCTGCATTGCGCACGATCAACAAGATCGGTATTAGCGCTGCTATCGAAAAAGCCATCAAAAAGGGCAAGATCTAATTCGGCTTCCCTTCAGCTAAAAATGCTAAATTCGGTAACGGGTTTAGCATTTTGCATTTTAAGACCATGAATAAATTCAAAGATATCGTCCGATTGCAATGCGCACTTTGGTTGCTTCTTGCCTCAGGTACCGCTGCTGCCCAATCACTACTTCCGTATCAATACGACAGTGATTTTTTATCGGCAGATTTTCACCGCGGCAGAAGACAAGCACTGCGCGAAACGATGCCCGATTCTTCGGTGGCAGTGCTTTTTACGGCTCCAGTTCGCAATCGGGCGAACGACGTGAATTACGTTTACCACCAGGATCCTGACTTCTACTACCTGACTGGATTTCGGGATGCGGATGCCGTACTTTTTATTTTTAAAAATCCATGCCGTTTGGCTGATGGTAGCTCAACCAATGAGTTGCTACTTATACGTGAACCAAAGGCTTCCCGTGAACTATGGACCGGACGAATGGCGACAGCTTCAGAAATTGCTGCGCTATCAGGAATTTCAACTGTTCGATATACCTCTGAAGAAAAGGAAATGGAGTTTCCATATTCCAATTTTGCCTTGGTTATGCATCAGCGACTACCTCAAGGTGCCACGAACGACCGGCAAGACGAATACGAGGTGTACGATCTATTAGAGCGCTTTAAGGAATTAACTTCCGATAAATCCATTAACATGGATGATTACAAATTGGAAAAGTCGCTGGCAAAATTGCGTGAAATAAAGACTCCGGAAGAAATGGTCTTGCTTCGAAAAGCAGTTAACATCTCCGTAGATGGACACCTTGAAATGATGCGTATGGTGGAACCCGGATTCATGGAATATCAGGTTGAAGCTACCGGTGAATACACGTTTCATTATCACGGAGCAGAAGATATTGGCTATCCCAGCATTTGTGGAGGCGGAGAAAATGGCTGCGTATTGCACTACGAAAAGAACCGAAGACCGCTCAACGCTGGCGATTTAATTTTGCTAGATATGGGCGCTGAATATCATGGCTACACAGCGGATATCACCCGAACTTTGCCTGTAAGCGGAGGATTCACGGCAGAGCAGCGCGCCATCTATGAAATTGTCTTACGAGCCCAGGATGCAGGCATAAAGGCGTGTAAAGCCGGTAATGCTTTCCGCGAACCTCACAATGCAGCGTATCGAGAGGTAGCAGCCGGACTGATGGAGTTGGGACTCATCACGTCAGAAAAGCAGGCAAAACAGTACTTTCCGCACAGCACTTCTCATTATCTAGGACTGGACGTTCACGATCCTGGATCCTATGGCGTTCTGGAACCCAATCACGTCATTACCGTTGAACCGGGAATTTATATTCCACCGGGAAGCTCTTGCGATAAAAAATGGTGGAATATTGGTATCCGGATTGAGGACGATATTCTGATCACTAAAGATCAGCCCGAAAATTTGTCCGGCCGACTGCCCCGCGACCCTGAAGTATTGGAAAAACTCATAACGAATGCAAAAAATAGGGCAGTTGATCAGAAATAAATGCCTTTTTTGGTGATCTTTTGCATTTTGAAGAATAAAATTGTATATTTGCAGCCCTAATTCAGGGAAAATTGAATTAGCTAATAATTAGTCAAAATGGCAAAGAAAGGTAATCGCATCCAAGTAATTCTTGAATGCACCGAGCACAAGACCAGCGGTCAACCGGGCACTTCACGTTACATCACGACGAAGAACAAGAAAAATACGCCTGATCGTTTGGAGATGAAGAAGTACAACCCGATTCTAAAGAAGATGACGGTTCACAAAGAAATTAAGTAATTAGAAATTAACGTTTAAAATCTATAGGTCATGGCTAAGAAAGTAGTTGCTACCCTGAAGACCGGTAAAGGAAAAGAATTTTCCAAAGTGATTAAAATGGTGAAGAACCCTTCTACGGGTGGTTACCAGTTCAAAGAAGAAGTAGTTCACAACGATCATGTGAAAGACTTCTTGAAAGAAAAATAATATCCGGATGCTTGTCATCAGAAAGCTTCTTTCATTCTGAAGGGAGCTTTTTTCATATATCACTGTTTTTAATACTGCCACATGGGACTGTTTGATTTCTTTTCGAAAGAGAAAAAGGAAAGCCTTGACAAAGGGCTGGAAAAGACAAAGACCAGCATTTTCTCTAAAATCGCAAAGGCCGTTGTTGGAAAATCTTCTGTCGATGCTGAAGTTCTCGATCAATTAGAAGAAATACTCGTTACCTCCGATGTTGGCGTAAATACAACACTGAAAATCATTCGCCGGCTGGAAGAACGTGTAGCTCGCGATAAATACGTCAGTACCGATGAACTCAACCGGCTACTGAAGGAGGAAATTGCGCAACTTCTTTCTGAAAATAATAACACAACTCAAGCCGACTTCTCACTGCCGGCAAATGTAAAGCCGCCTTACATCATCATGGTCGTTGGCGTGAACGGTGTTGGCAAGACTACCACTATTGGAAAACTCGCGCATCAGTTCAAGCAATCCGGTAAAAAAGTAATCCTAGGTGCTGCCGACACCTTTCGTGCAGCCGCTATCGATCAGTTGGAAGTTTGGTCCAAACGTGTTGACGTGCCTATCATACGTCAAGAAATGGGATCAGATCCGGCTTCCGTAGCGTTTGACACGGTCCAGTCAGCGGTGGCACAACAAGCCGATGTTGCTATTATTGATACTGCAGGTCGATTACACAACAAGATCAATTTGATGAATGAATTGTCGAAAATCAAACGTGTGATGCA
>JBEGUX010000018.1:0-4937 GCA_041178685.1 Bacteroidota bacterium | reverse complement strand
GAGTGTTGGCCGGAAGACTATCAAGCATATCAAAGACATGCTTAGGAACGTTGCTGCGGCGCGCCCACTGATTAGACACTTCCACTACATCCTCATCGGAAGGAAGTTGTCCCATCAACATCAGATAAAATATTCCTTCAGGGAGCGGCTCTGTATCGCCATGAGCCTTCGGAAGTTTTTCACGCAACTCGGGAATACTATAACCACGGAAACGAATTCCTTCCTCCGGATCGAGCTTACTCGTTTCCGTCACCATTCCTATCATGCCTTTCATACCGGAGTATACCTGTTCAATGGTATACTGTCCGATGGTGTAGTGTCCGTTCTCTTTAATGAACTCTTTTAATTCAGCGGCCATCGGTAGCGCCACCTCGGAAAATTTAGCTTTTAACTTATCGGTCTTGACTGGCATTGGTGTAAGGAATGTGTGTTATTAGTATGATTGCGACTTCCGCTTGAATTGAGTATTATCAATATTCTTGTTGTAGTTCGTTTGACCCATTTCAGGAATTAGAATAAATAGACTTGCAATAAATGCAAGAATCATAAGTATCCAAACAATCTTGACAAACAGTTTATTGAATTTATTCTTCGAGTATAATGGTTTCTTTTTAGTCTTCTTTATTCGTTTTCTTAATCTGCCGCTACGGGGTGATAGGGAATATTCTCCCGATGCCAGCTTTTCTTGTAATTCCTTTTCGTCCATGATTAACCCCGAAACGAATTATTTTGTTTTTGAGGAAGATACGAATTTAAAGGATTTTCCGCCAAAAACTGCATCATCACCCAAACCCTCTTCAATACGAAGAAGCTGGTTGTATTTCGCAATCCTGTCGGAACGGGAAGCGGATCCGGTTTTGATCTGACCGGTACCCAGAGCAACGGCAAGGTCTGCGATGGTGCTATCTTCCGTTTCACCGGAGCGATGGCTCATAACAGAGGTATATCCATTGCGATGTGCCATTTCAACAGCCTGGATGGTCTCTGTCAAGGTACCAATCTGATTAACCTTAACTAAAATCGAATTGGCAATTCCTTCATTGATTCCTTTACTCAAACGGTTCACGTTGGTCACGAAAAGATCATCGCCCACCAACTGAATCTTTTTACCAAGCTGGTCGGTCAGATGCTTCCAGCCGTCCCAGTCATCTTCAGCCAAACCATCCTCGATGGAAACGATGGGATAACGCGATACCCAATCGGCCCAGAAATCAGCCATTTGCTTGGGCGTCAATTTATCACCGGTGGATTTTTTGAAAATATAATTTCCGGAAGCAGCATCATAAAATTCTGTTGTCGCAGCGTCCATGGCAATGAATATATCTTTTCCGGGAGTATAGCCGGCGGAGACGATAGCATCCATTACAGATTGAATAGCTTCTTCGTTCGATTTAAAATTGGGCGCAAAGCCACCTTCATCGCCAACATTGGTAGAAAGACCTTTTTTCTTGAGAACAGATTTCAAATGATGAAAGACCTCGGCACCCATACGTAAAGATTCAGAGAATGAAGAAGCTCCGACCGGCATTACCATAAACTCCTGAAAATCGATGGCATTATCGGCATGGGCGCCACCATTCAAAATATTCATCATGGGAACCGGCAAAACGCGGGCATTCACACCTCCGACGTAGCGGTACAACGGTTGACCGGTTTCAATAGCAGCGGCTTTGGCTACAGCCAACGAAACGCCCAGTATCGCGTTGGCGCCGAGGTGAGATTTATTGTCGGTACCATCCAGCTTGATCATCGCCTGATCAATTGTGGCCTGCTCTGTTATGGGCAATCCGCGCAGTTCCTCGTTGAGCGTTTTATTTACATTGTTGACGGCTTTTAAAACACCCTTGCCGAGGTAGCGTTTAGCATCGCCATCACGCAGTTCAGCGGCTTCGTGTGCACCTGTTGATGCGCCACTGGGAACAGCAGCTCGGCCAACTACACCGTTATCTGTAATTACGTCTACTTCAACCGTTGGATTTCCACGGGAGTCAAGAATTTGTCGTGCTCGAATTTCTGCAATTGCGCTCATAGCGGGAATCAAATTTTGAAGGCACAAAAGTAGCAACTTCGTGGCAAGTTTGACAGGAATATGAGTGGTTTTGTGAATTATCTTCGCCACATGGATTTGCTGTTCTCCGCTTCCCGATATCTCCGTTACCGGTTGACGGCTAAAACAGCGCATGGCGTTCACTCGCCGTTTGTTTTTGAGCTCTTAAACAATGTAATCCGAGACCAAACTCCGTTTTACGCTTTCCGTCCGATTGAGTCCATCCGATCCAGGATGTTACTCAATTCCACCCTTTTGGATGTGACCGATTTAGGTACTGGTGCCAACACGTTAAAAAAGCAACGGAAAGTATCGGAGATTGCTGCCAAGTATGCACTTCCTGCCAAGTATGGACAATTATTATTCCGTTTGGTAAACCGGTTTCAGCCTGGTAATATTCTGGAGCTCGGCACATCGCTTGGAATTACCAGTCTTTATTTGGCTGCACCTTCAAAAACCTGCACACTTTACACAGTTGAGGGCTGTCCACAAACGGCTGCAATGGCCGGAAAAAATTTCAAGTTGTTAAAGGCCGGGAATATCGAACAACGGATAGGTGATTTTTCATTCTTTTTACCGGACATCCTGAAAACGATGAAAAGAGTTGATTTTGCATACATTGACGGCAACCACGCTTTCGAACCAACGGTGGATTATTTCCACACCATTTTACCTTATTGCAACGAAAATTCGGTCCTCATTTTCGACGACATTCACTGGAGTCGCGAAATGGAAAAAGCGTGGGAAACGATTAAAAAACATCCGGAGGTACGTCTGACTATTGATCTTTTCAAAATGGGCATTGTCTTTTTTAGAAAAGAAAATCGTACTGAACATTTCACCTTACTTTTTTAACGTCCTTTCAGCTTGGATTTTAAGCTACCTTTGTAAACAGCTTTACAACCTCTATGGCACTGCTTGAACTTAATTCTATTTCTAAATCCTATCCGATTGGCGGTGAGGTGGTTCATGCATTGCGATCCATCACCCTGAAAATCGAAAAAGGAGAATACGTTGCGCTTATGGGCCCGTCCGGTTCGGGAAAGTCAACATTGATGAATATTCTTGGCTGCCTCGACAGTCCTTCAGGCGGAACTTATATTCTGAATGGAAAGGAAGTCAGCAAGATGTCCGATAATGAATTGGCCGATATCCGTAACAAAGAAATCGGGTTCATTTTTCAGACCTTTAATCTGATTCCAAGAAGTACCGCTTTGGATAATGTTGCCCTTCCGTTGGTCTATTCAGGAACAAAAAAAGAAGAACGAATTGCAAGGGCTCAAAAGGCGTTGGAGGATGTAGGCCTTTCCGACAGATCGACACATAAACCGAATGAACTGAGTGGCGGACAGCGTCAACGTGTTGCTGTTGCCCGAGCGTTGGTCAACAACCCATCCATCATTCTTGCCGATGAGCCTACCGGTAACCTCGATTCGAAAACATCTCAAGAAATCATGAATCTTTTTGAAGAGATTCATCAAAAAGGAAATACGGTTATTGTTGTCACCCACGAAGAGGATATCGCACGTCATGCTCACCGTATCATCCGAATAAAAGACGGACTCGTCGATTCGGACCAACCCAATTCGGCAAGAACTTCTGTTACTCCAATGCATTAATCCATTCCGATGAAGATTTACACCCGCAAAGGCGACGAAGGCGCTACCTCATTGATTGGAGGAACACGTGTTCCAAAGCACCACCTTAAGATCGAAGCTTATGGAACGGTAGATGAATTGAACTCCTGGTTAGGTATGTTGAGAGATCAGTCGATTTCAGAAACATACCGTCAACAATTAATGCGCATCCAGGATCGTTTATTCGTTATCGGTGCTCTGCTGGCCAACGACGCTGCCGCATCAAAAATGAAGTTGCCACAACTATCGGAAGAGGATGTTACTTCCCTGGAAAACGCTATGGATGCTATGGAAGCAGAACTTCCGGAGATGAAAAACTTCGTCTTGCCAGGAGGTCATCCGGTTGTTTCGCAATGTCACATTGCGCGCTGTGTATGCCGTAGAGCCGAACGCAATGCTGTTCATTTGAACGAAGCAGAGTCTGTTGACAAACTAATTTTAAAATACCTGAACCGACTTTCGGATTATCTATTTGTTCTTTCCAGAAAATTATCGCGCGATTTGGGCGCCTCCGAATTGCCCTGGATACCCGAAAAATAGTGCTTCTAAAACAGTGCAGCAATGGCTGCTGACAGCTCTCCATTAATAGAACTTTTTTATCGTTTCTAATATAGAATACTGATTATCAAATAATTGTTAATGTTTTAATTTCTGAAGCAATTCGCACAACTGAACATTATTTTTTTACTTTTGCGAACCTCTATACGTTGATTTTCTAACCTAATAATATCCTATAAGCGCATGTACTGGACCCTTGAATTAGCGCAGCATTTGGAAGATGCACCCTGGCCTGCTACCAAAGACGAATTGATCGACTATGCCATTCGTTCCGGAGCTCCTTTAGAAGTAATTGAAAACCTTCAAGAGCTGGAAGACGAAGGCGAAGCGTATGAAAGTATTGAAGAAATTTGGCCCGATTATCCAACCAAAGACGACTTCTTCTTCAACGAAGATGAATACTAAACCAAAAGCTCCGGAAAAGGAGCTTTTTTTATGCCCATTCCCAATTCTAATTTACACCGACTTTTACTAAATTGCTGTATACAAACCCGAAGATGATGCGAACACTAGCTGCCTTCCTGATTTTACTTTTATCAATATCAAAAGCTGACGCGTATTCCAGTTTTCAGAAATTATTTGGTGATTTATACGGCGATCAATTGCTGGAAGTCATACAAACCTCAGATGGTGGTTATTGTGCAGCAGGAATTACCGACATGGCAGCTTTCGACAGTTCAGATATCGCACTTTAC
>JBEGUX010000017.1:0-2723 GCA_041178685.1 Bacteroidota bacterium | reverse complement strand
GAATTCGTGAAATATTCACCTTGTGTGTTCAATTGGGCGGAACGATTTCCGGCGAGCACGGAATTGGATATGTTCAAAAACAATATATGGATATTCCGTTTAACAACGTCCAGCTTCAATTGATGAAAGGCATCAAAGATTTATTTGATCCCAACGGAATTCTAAATCCGGATAAGATTTTCCCGTCCGCATAAAGCATAACGAATCCTTTAGCCATGAAAGATAAGGTAGTTTTAATCACCGGTGCGTCCTCAGGAATCGGTCGTGCGCTTGCACACACTTTTGCTTCCAAAGGATCCCGTATTGTTCTGATGGCGAGAAGGGAAGATCAACTCAAAGCGCTGGAAGCAGAATTGGCAAAAGCGAATTCTTCCGTTGCTTATTTCGTGGGCGATGTTTCCAAAGAAACAGATTGCCGTGCGTTTATCGATTTGGCGATGCAGCGTTTTGGTCGTATCGATGTTTTAATCAACAACGCCGGCTTGTCGATGCGCGCCTTGTTTAATGAAGTTAATCTCGACGTACTCCGTCAACTGATGGATGTTAATTTTTGGGGAACCGTGTATTGTACTAAATACGCTTTACCCGAACTGTTGAAATCGAAAGGAAGTTTGGTCGGGATTTCTTCTATTGCCGGAAAAAAAGGGTTGCCGGCACGAACCGGCTATTCGGCCTCCAAGTTTGCTATGGAAGGCTTTATGGAAACGCTTCGAACCGAAAATCTAAAGAAAGGGTTGCATGTATTGGTTGCTTGCCCTGGTTTCACAGCATCCAATATCCGGAATGTTGCGCTCGCTAAAGATGGAACATCTCAAGGGGAATCGCCACGCGATGAGCAGAAGATGATGTCGGCAGAAGAGGTTGCTGAACGTATTTATCGCGGTATCGTAGATCGTAAACGCGATTTGGTGATGACCGGTGAAGGTAAGCTTGCTGTTTGGTTGAACCGATTGTTTCCTTCGTGGAGTGATAAGCTTATCTTTAATCACATGGCTAAAGAAGCGGATTCTCCGTTGAAGTAATCAGAATTAGTTTACCGTAAATCAATCCCAATTTTTCCTACGCCGAGCAATTGACTCTTGTTTCCATAAACGTACACTACGTAGTTTCCTTTTTTATAAAACTTCAGCGGCTGAGCAAACCACAGCCAATCTTGTTGCACCGGAATTTTTATAGAGCTTTCGAATTGCTCTTTTCCCTGTAAACTCAAGCGATATATATCGATTGTTGCTTCGTTGATAGCCAGCGGATTTGGTAAAGTTATCAAGGCTTGTACAGTTCCGCCCGATGGAGGAATGATGAAATAGGTGCTTGGTTTAATAGCACTTCCGTTTCTGTCAACTTTCTCACAAAATTGTAACTGTTGACCCAATGCAGAAAGTGTAGCAATACTAAATGCAAAAAGCATCACTATAAAACGAGCTAGCTGAAAAATAGGTGCCATTAATTTCCTTTGATTGAATTAAAATCGAACATTGAGTCGAATATTCAATTGTCGCATCGTTAAGTAATTCGGTACGGCATATTTTCTTGCGTTGGAAACATCTGTCACCCATGTGTAGGAAGCAACGTTGGAAACTTGCAGCAAGTTGAAGATTTCTAGTCCAACCCACATTGATTCTAATCCATTTAGCACTTTACTCTTCGGCTTTTTCAGCACATCCTCGCCGACCAATTGCTTGGAGAAGCTGATGTCCACGCGACGATATGGCGGCGCACGGAAAATATCTTTGTAACGGTCTTTACCCGGAGGACCGAAAGGTAAGGCAGTTCCAAAGGCAAGAAACAAAGACATTTTAAACGTTGGTGATTTTGGAAGATAATCCTGGAAAAACAAACTGAAACTGACGCGCTGATCTGCGGGACGTGGAATAAAACCCGGCTCAACACGAACGCTGTCAACGGCACGCTGATCGTAGGTATATCCCGGAACAATCTTTTCACCGTACTGATTATAGCGATCGTAATAAAAGTCGTTTTGAAGGTCTTCTTCAGTTTTCAGGAAAGAAAGACTTGCCCAGGATTCAGTTCCCGGAACAAATTCGCCAAACAATCGAAAGTCGATGCCGGTGGAATAGCCGGACGACCGGTATTCCGGTAAGTAGCGGATCCTTAGATTATCAATTTTATAAGGAATAAGTTCTTCTAACGATTTATAATAAACCTCTGACGTGAGTTTAAATTCTCTTCCCATCGCTAGGAACGTAAAGTCATTCCCTAAAACAAAATGAATGGATTTTTGCGAAGGAGTAGAAGGGAAGAGCGTGCCATCGAGATCACGAAGTTCACGGTAAAAAGGTGCCTGATAATAAACACCTGCGGCGGCGCGAAAATTCACCGTTCTATTCCAGTCGGGTTTGAAGTTGATTGAACCACGCGGACTCAGCATCAGTTGTTCGTTCAAGGAATAGTAGAGTGCACGAACTCCACCGGTTAGCGTGATTCGGTTGGCTTGACCAAATTGACGCGAGCCCTGAATG
Source organism: Bacteroidota bacterium (assembly GCA_041178685.1). GTDB lineage: Bacteria > Bacteroidota > Bacteroidia > AKYH767-A > 2013-40CM-41-45 > Pollutiaquabacter. Next base: position 243 of record JBEGUX010000017.1, on the reverse strand, counting down.
AAGCCACTATAACGTTCGGCTGAAATGGTGTTTTGCGCAATGACAACATCGTTCAATACGATAAGTGGATTCAACGAGTCGCGGTAGGACGGAATGGAAAATCCGGAGGAGTCGTTGTAATTCCATTCGTGCATTTTATCCTCGAACGATTCTTGCTGCGCTTTGGCGCCCCAGGTGAGCAATCCGTTTTCAAAAACTTTCTCGCCGCGGTGCTCCGCGCTCGATACACGAGCTTCCAGTCGA
>JBEGUX010000016.1:0-4351 GCA_041178685.1 Bacteroidota bacterium | reverse complement strand
TATTCAAGGCTTTGTAAAATGCCGTACCAAAGGTGGTCTTATCGTTGACGTATTTGGAATTGAGGCCTTTTTACCGGGTTCTCAAATTGACGTTAAACCTATTCGCGACTACGATCAGTTTGTTGGAAAGACCATGGAGTTCAAAGTGGTTAAGATCAACAATGAATTCAAAAACGTAGTTGTATCTCATAAGATACTTATCGAAGAAGAACTTGAGCTCCAAAAAGCGGAGATCATGAAGAAGCTCGAAAAAGGTCAGGTACTTGAAGGTACCGTTAAGAATATCACCTCTTATGGTGTGTTTATGGATCTTGGCGGTGTCGATGGTCTATTGCACATCACCGATATCTCCTGGGGCCGTATCACGCATCCGGAAGAAGTTCTCAAGCTGGACGATAAGATCAATGTCGTTATCCTTGACTTCGACGAGGAGAAGAAGCGTATTGCTCTTGGTCTGAAGCAGCTAACTCCGCATCCATGGAGCCAGCTGAGCGAAGATCTCAAAGTAGGCGATAAGGTAAAAGGTAAAGTAGTTGTTATCGCTGACTACGGTGCGTTTGTTGAAATCGCTACCGGCGTTGAAGGTTTGCTCCACGTTTCTGAAATGAGTTGGTCACAACATCTGCGCAGTCCACACGACTTCCTCAAGGTGGGTGATGAGATCGAGTGTGTAGTATTGACTCTTGATCGCGAAGAGCGTAAGATGTCTCTTGGTTTGAAGCAACTTAAGCCTGATCCATGGATTGATATCGCTGTTAAATATCCTGTTCAATCCAAGCACAATGCATTGGTTAAGAACTTCACCAACTTCGGTGTGTTCGTTGAGCTGGAAGAAGGTATCGATGGATTGGTGCACATTTCTGACCTTTCCTGGAGCAAGAAAATCAAGCACCCATCTGAGTTCTGCAAAGTAGGCGATCGTATGGATGTTGTTGTATTGGAAGTTGACGCTGAAAATCGTCGCTTAAGCCTTGGTCATAAGCAGATGGAAGATAATCCTTGGGATGTTTTCGAATCCATCTTCGCTGTTGATACGGTTCACGAAGGAACATTGTTGAAGCTTAGCGACAAAGGTGCTACCGTTGCTTTGCAATACGGTCTTGAAGCTTTCTGCCCTAACAAGCATTTGGTAAAGGCAGATGGCAAATCACTCAAAGGTGATGATAAAGCCGATTTCAAAGTAATTGAGTTCAATAAGGATCAGCGTAAGATCGTTGTTTCGCACGCACGTATTCACGAGGAGCAAAATGCTGCTGTTAAATCGGCGGAAAACTCTCAGAAACTGACCGAGCGCGAAGAGAGCGCGAAGGCAGTTAAAAAAGTGAAAGAGAGTGTTGAGAAAACGACGCTCGGTGACCTAAGCGTTCTTGGTAATCTTAAGAACGAAATGGAAGCTGCTGAAAAGAAGAACGATGAAACACCAAACGGCGAGTGATTCTAATTCTTAAATAAATTAAAAACGGCTGTCTCATTGGAGAACAGCCGTTTTTTTTAACCAATACTATAGTAGCCTATGACTATGGATAAAGAAAAGTTTTTGTCGGAGGACTTTTTCCGGTTGCTACAAACCATTGATCCGAACGCTCTGCCCTTGTGGGGAAAAATGAATCTTCAGCAGATGGTAGAGCATCTATCAGATTCGGTGGCTATTGCCAATGGAAAAATAAAACACGAAACCATTATTACACCTGAGGATCGTGTGCCGTTGTTGCAAGGATTTTTGGCTAGTGATAAAGAGTTCCGTCCGGAAACAAAGAATGTGATGATGGGTGACGAGCCTCTGCCCATGAGGAATTCATCATTAGCAGCTGCGATTGCAGAGTTGCAATCGGAGGTAACCGCTTTCAGGAATTACTTTGCTGCCAACACTGGTAGCCAGATAAGAAACCCTATTTTCGGCGATCTGGATTATACCCAATGGACGCAGTTGCTTTACAAGCATTTTCTGCATCATCTAAAACAGTTTGGAGCCGCACATTAATTCATCCCTTTGCGTTAACTTTACACCCAGAGATGTCACGCCGATTACTCTTAGATGCTTTTAAACTGGATATCACCATCAACAGGTTGTGTTATCAATTATTGGAGAGTCACGATGGCTTTAACGATGCTGCTATCGTTGGTCTTCAGCCAAGAGGTGTTTTTGTTGCCAGGAGGATCCATGAACGTTTGTCTACCATCTTGAAGCGTGACGATATTTTACTGGGAGAGTTGGATGTAACATTCTATCGTGACGATTTTCGTCGACGGGAAATTATTACTCCGAATGCTACGCGAATGGACTTCACGGTAGAAAACCGTAAGGTTGTCCTGGTGGATGATGTGTTGTACACGGGTAGAACGATTCGTGCCGGTATGGATGCCTTACTTGATTTTGGAAGACCTGCATCGGTGGAATTATTGACGCTCGTAGACCGAAGGTATTCACGTCAGGTGCCCATTAAGCCGGATTATGTCGGTCTTACTGTGGATACCATCACAGCCGATAAGGTGAAAGTATATTGGAAGGAGACAGAGGGAGAAGATGGAATATGGTTGATTGCTGCAACTGCTAACGAATCAAATGCCGATACCGCCGTATGAGTTCATTATCTTCTAAACATTTACTGGGAATCAAAGATCTTCACAAGGAAGACCTTGAACTCATTTTTAAGACAGCAGATAATTTCAAAGACGTTATCAATCGCCCAATAAAAAAAGTTCCTTCACTACGTGATATTACCATTGCCAATCTATTTTTTGAAAATTCAACCCGCACCCGATTGTCGTTTGAATTGGCCGAGCGGAGATTGTCAGCGGATGTAATCAATTTTGCTGCTTCATCATCTTCTGTCAGCAAGGGCGAGACGCTTATAGATACTGTACAGAATATTCTGGCGATGAAAGTGGACATCATTGTGATGCGTCATCCGAATCCCGGATCCGCATTGTTCTTGTCCAAGCATGTTGATGCTTCGATTGTTAATGCCGGCGATGGAGCGCATGAGCATCCGACGCAGGCTTTATTGGATGCATATTCCATGCGCGAAAAGTTTGGTACGGTGGATGGATTAAAAGTGGCCATCGTAGGTGATATTCTTCACTCACGGGTGGCACTTTCCAATATCTATTGTTTGCAAAAACTTGGTGCGGAGGTTATGGTTTGCGGACCGGAAACATTGTTGCCCAAGTATATCCGGTCATTGGGTGTCAAGGTCGAAACAGATTTGAAAAAAGCGTTGCACTGGTGTGATGTTGCCAATATGCTGCGCATTCAGTTGGAAAGACAGGATATCCGATATTTTCCCTCCTTGCGGGAATACGTCATGCGATATGGTTTGACACTCGAAATGCTGGAGTCGCTGAACAAGAAAATCACCATAATGCATCCCGGGCCTATTAATCGTGGGGTGGAGATTACAAGTGAAGTGGCAGATTCTGATCAGTCGATTATCCTTGATCAGGTGGAAAATGGCGTTGCCACCCGGATGGCTGTACTTTATTTGTTGGCAGGAAGGGTAGAATAGCCCTGAATTAACAATTTCCCTGTTTTGTCTTGTTGAAAATTAGCACATTCCAAGTCGAAACCCCCTGTTTATGTCGTAAATTTGATAAAAACCTTTTGTCATGAATGTTACGCTAGAAAGAAAAGACAAATACGCGATTATCAAAGTTCACGAAGCCAAATTGACGAGTGGAGTGGCACCGGAGTTGAAGGCCGAGATCGTGATGCTTCACCATGAAGATTTCCGTAATCTAATCGTGGATTTGTCTGAAGTTCAATACTGTGATTCTTCCGGTTTAAGCGCTTTGCTGGTTGGTTATCGTCTTTGCCGTGATGCTAACGGTACTTATGTGCTTACCGCTGTTCAGGATCATGTACGTAAACTGATTTCAATATCCCAACTTGATTCCATGTTGAATGTCATCCCGACCATCAACGAAGCTGTTGATCTTATTTTCATGAACGAGGTCGAAAAGCAACTCCATAAAGAAGACTAAACCATGCGTACCTATATTTTACTTTTTGTTTTGATCCTCACTATGCTTGGATCTTTGTCATCCAATGCACAGTGCGTTCCTGACACCTCCATCACGCACAATGTAAATGGTATTTATCCGGATAGTCTGACGGGTTTGCCACATGCCATAGTTGGCGTCAACTATTCCACGGTTATTCAGTTGAAAGTATTACAGGATACCACTTATTTCAATTTGCCTGCTACGATTGACTCTATGGTGGTGACAGGAGTTACCGGTTTACCTTCCGGTTTTTATTACACGTGTACTCCTTCCAGCTGTTCATTCCCCGGAGGCTCTGATGCTTGTATCTTGTTGGAAGGTCCCGCACCTGCAGCATCTGCAGTAGGTG
>JBEGUX010000015.1:0-3333 GCA_041178685.1 Bacteroidota bacterium | reverse complement strand
GTAAAATCGCCTTGCTCGTAAAAGGTGATTTGTCCGTCTTGAAGGTCCTTTAGCAAATCTAACTTGTAGGGATCGTTCTTTTCGGTAAAATAGGCGATTGCATCATCCTTGGAAACTTCTTTACGGATGTATTTGCTGGAACGCTTGGCCAGTTCCAGCATTTTATCTTCAATCTTTTTGAAATCCTCGTTGGAGATAGATTGATCGCCCAAATCAACATCGTAGTAAAAACCGTTATCGATCGGAGGACCGATACCGAACTTAACTCCCGGATAGAAGTGTTCCAAAGCTTCCGCCATAAGGTGAGCGGAAGAATGCCACAAGGTTGATTTGCCATCGCGATCGTCCCAGGTGAGCAACTGAAGTGAAGCGTCAGTGGTGATAGGACGGCTGGCATCCCAGGTTTCGTTGTTGACTTTTGCGGCAAGAACATTTCGAGCCAGTCCTTCCGAAATGCTCTTCGCAATTTCATAGGCTGAAGTTCCTGCCGGATATTCCCGGACGTTTTGATCGGGGAAGGTGATTTTAATGGTTGTCGACATAGTGAATGTCTTTCGTGAGTCGTGATAAAAAGTTGCATAAAAGTACGATTTTACTTCTGTTTATCACAGCAGAAAGCACGACTGCTTACCAACAAAAAAGCACGGAAAACTTCCGTGCTTTCAATGATAATTTAGTCCCCCCGGATTAAATTTTCACTAAACGAGCAGAGTAGGATTTATCACCCGGCACTTCAAAGACGGCCATGTGAAGTCCACTTTTTAAGGATGATTGCTCGTACTTAATAATTTGTTTTCCTTTTTGTAAAGTGTACTGTTGAACATCAACAATTTTTCCTGTTGCATCAAAAATTTTCAATTCGCCGTTTGCATCTTGTTTTGCATCAAACTTGATGTTGAAGCCATCGGTGAAAATGCTATTATCCACCCACAATTGTTCGGTGTTCAAGGCGGCCATTGCATTCTCATGTTTTACATCCAACTGCTGCGCATATTCGCGTTTTCCGTCAAAGCGTGTATAAGAAATCCGGTAGTAAGAGTGCTCACCGGCAACGTCACGATCCATAAACGTGTAGCTGTTTTCAGGATTATTACTCTGCGATGCCGCTTCTCGTCCGATAGTTTCCCATTCGGTGTTGTCCATTGAACGCTCGATGGTATAGAACTCATTCAGGGTTTCATTACTTGATGTCCATTTCAAAAGAACGTGTGCACCAGTTGCAGTTGCAGTGAAGGAGTTCACCTTTGTCGATATAACATTATCGGACTCCGTCTGAAGGGATGCAGCTTGCGCTTTCTCCTGTGAACCTAGATTCAGGAGTGTAAAACTGCCTAGTCCGCCAATGATGCCAACGATAGATAATGCAGCGATTGAATACCGAAATGTAGTTTTCTGTCGCTGGCTCTGCTGAATACGAATCCTGTTTTTCATGTTCCTTTTTTTTGAAACGGTTTCTAGGTGTATTCTACTATTAAACACCACGAGGGTTCGGTCAAAAAAGGATTACACCTTACAATTTATGCAAGGCTGAAAGGGGACAAGTTTGATCGAAAGGTTTGAAAAAGCCCTAAAAACGATATATTTTCAAGAAAAGTAAATAAAAATTGCGCAAGTTATTACAGTGAATTTTCCAGTATAGAACGGATGTCGGGAAGAAAGTAATTACTGCTTTTCATGATTTTTCCGTCCTCACGATAGATAGGTTGTCCGTTATCATCAAGCTTACTCATGTTACTACGATGAATTTCTGCAAAGACTTCTTCAATCTTATCCTGTAATCCGTGCGCAATAATTGTTCCGAGCAAGATATACAGTTTGTCTCCTAATGCATCCGCAATCAGCGTTAGGTCTTTTTGCTGACAAGCTTCCAGGTATTCATCGTTTTCTTCCTGCATCAGTCGATGGCGTAAAGTAATAATACGGTCATCAACTTCGGCAGTTGGAGTAACGTTATAGTCAAGACGGAAAACGTCGTGAAACTCTTGTACCATTTCAATTTTTGAACGGAAAGTCATAGGATGTGTTTTGTTAAATTTAAATCTTGGTTGAATTATTTATGCTCCATCTGAAAATCAAGTCTGCAGTACTCCAACATTGTACTGTCGGGTGATAGGAGCATGGTTGGATGCAGCGATTCCTTCCGATAACCATTTACGTGTTTCCATCGGATCGATGATCGCATCCACCCATAATCGGGAGGCAGCGTAGTAAGGCGACATCTGCGTATTGTAACGATCGGTAATTTTTTTCAAAAGTTCCTCTTCCTCTTCCTTCGTGATTTCTTTTCCTTTTGCTTTCAATGCGCTCACCTGAATCTGTAAAAGCGTTTTCGCAGCTTGAGCACCTCCCATTACTGCAATTTGGGCAGTCGGCCAGGCAACAATAAGTCGTGGATCGTAGGCTTTTCCGCACATCGCATAATTACCGGCTCCAAAGCTATTGCCAATAATCACAGTGAATTTAGGAACCACTGAATTGCTCATTGCATTCACCAGTTTCGCGCCATCTTTAATAATTCCGCCTTGCTCGCTGCGCGATCCAACCATGAATCCTGTTACATCCTGCAGGAATACCAGTGGAATTCGTCGTTGATTGCAATTCATAATGAATCGTGCTGCTTTATCGGCGGAGTCGGAAAAAATTACACCGCCAAATTGCATCTCACCTTTTTTGCTCTTTACCACTTTACGTTGATTGGCAACAATTCCCACCGACCAACCGTCGATGCGGGCGAGTCCGCAGAGTATACTCTGTCCGTATTTCTCTTTGTATTCCTGAAATTCCGAATTGTCTACCAGTCGGGCGATGACTTCCCGCATGTCGTACTGTTTGGTTGAATCGATAGGAACCAGTCCATAAAGCTCTTTAGGATCTTTGGCAGGATCTACCGGTTTGCTTCGATCAAAGCCGGCATTTTCAAATGCACCTATTTTTTTGAAAATCCCCTTTATGTAATCCAATGCGGCTTTGTCATCAGGAAACTTGTTATCCGTTACTCCTGAAATTTCACATTGCGTTGTTGCACCGCCCAATGTCTCGTTGTCAATGTCTTCGCCGATAGCAGCTTTTACCAGGTACGAGCCGGCTAAAAAAATGGAACCAGTTTTATCAACGATTAATGCCTCGTCACTCATGATGGGAAGGTATGCTCCACCGGCAACACAGCTTCCCATGATTGCAGCCACTTGAATAATACCCATGGACGACATGATAGCATTGTTGCGGAAGATGCGTCCAAAATGTTCTTTGTCCGGAAATATCTCATCCTGCATCGGAAGGAAAACACCGGCACTATCAACCAGAGATCGGAAGAGCGTCGTGTAGGGAAAGAGT
>JBEGUX010000014.1:0-5169 GCA_041178685.1 Bacteroidota bacterium | reverse complement strand
TTGTTCGTGTTTACCAGCGCTAAGTTGTCCCATCGCAAAAGAGCGAACTAACTTGCCGTTACTATCGAACATTGACAACGAAGCATCCGTTGATTTTTTTAAGTCAAAAGAGAGCGTGGTTTTGTTCGCAGCTACTGGATTTGGATAAGCCATCAGCGTATGAATTTCTAATTCCGGATTGTCAATTCCGGTTGGCAGTTGACCAAGATCTGCAAACCATGTAGTACGTGGAAAACCGGAAGTCAGTCCGCAAACATAGCGGCCGTTGCGAGAAATAGCCTGCGGAATACCACAATTAGTGACAAAGCTTGCACCGTTGGTTGTTAAATAAGTGACGAGATCAACAGTTCCGATGGATGGTATGTAAACAAAACCGGCAGAAGATCCAAAACCACCTGTACTATAAGTACCAACTACTACTCTGTTATCAGAAACTGCCATAGCTTCTCCATCCACTGCGCCAACAGGCAATGGAATGAAAATGGCAGCATTGGCACCAGCATCCCAAATGATGGGAGAAGTACCAAATCCTAAAGCATCGGAAGCAGCTACATAACTTCCAGTGGTATTGGTACCTTTTGCTTCACCAAACTGTCCGATGGTAGTAGCTGTTGGATATGGCGACCAGCGAATGGGAACACGACTGGCATCCTGCCACCAGCCACCTGCAACTTGTCCGTCGCCGGAAATACAATTCGCACGCGCGCTCTGACCAATATCCTGCAGTATGGTATAGCCGGTATTTGCATTATAAACATAAGCATTGGTTTTACCTCCATTCACCCAATACATACCGCAAACGGATTCGCCTGCATCGGAGATACCAAAGACATATGAATAGTCGCCAGTGCCGGTTACGTAGCCGCCACCAGGAACAGTAGGAAGTTGACTCCAGCCGGAAGATGGATTATAAATTGCACCGACATTAGCAGGGCCAAACGGAGTTGTTCCTGCAATAGATCCACCAACAATTCCTGCATCGGTGATTCCGTAAGCTTCCTCTCCGCCAATACTCGTAAGCGTAGAATCAGCTGTTTTGTAAATAAAACATCCACCGGCGTTGATACCGGTGATAAAGGTGCCGCTTGGCGACATACCATAAGAAATGCAACCGGACGGAAGCGTACGGAAAGTTGCGTTTTGTGCTGTTGCAGCTGCTGCAAGCAAAGCAAAAACTAGTAGTAGACGTAATGATTTCATAGTTGGTGGGTTATGGTTAGTGGTGTTATTAATCAAGTATGATCAGGCCGTATTCATTCCGCCATCGACATTCAGTACCTGGCCGGTAATATAAGAAGAAAGGTCGGAAGCCAGGAAGACTACTGTATTTGCGATATCTTCCGGAGTTCCGCCGCGCTTGAGCGGAATTTCATCGCGCCATCCTTGAACGGTTGCAGGATCGAGCACCGCTGTCATTTCTGTTTCGATGAATCCCGGCGCTATTGCATTACAACGAATATTGCGGGAGCCTAACTCCAGCGCAACAGATTTAGTAAAGCCAATAATTCCAGCCTTTGATGCCGCATAGTTGGCCTGACCGGCATTTCCGCGAACACCAACAACACTGGTAATATTGATGATACTTCCGTATTTCTGTTTGAGCAATTGGCGCAAAGCCGCTTTAGTGACGTTGAAGACAGAATTAAGATTGGTGCGAATGACATCATTAAACTGCTCTTCAGACATACGCATAAGTAATCCGTCTTTGGTAATACCTGCGTTATTGACGATGATTTCCAAAGAACCAAAATCTGCCAGGATGGTATTCACCAACTCTTCTGCTGCTTTGAAATCAGATGCATCTGAACGGTACCCTTTTGCTTTAATACCCATAGCAGCCAGCTCAGCCTCCAAAGCCTGACCTTTTTCAACGGAAGATAAATACGTAAATGCAATGTTAGCGCCGTGTTTGGCCAGTTCCATAGCAATGCCTTTACCGATACCTTTAGAGGCGCCGGTGACTAACGCGTTTTTTCCTTGGAGAAGCTGGGACATTTTATTTGAATTAAGAATGTAGAATTAAGAATGCAGAATTTTTTGGGTATTCAAGATTTAAAATTCAAGATTCAAAAGGTATAGTTCAAAGTTTAAGGTTTAAAGTTCAAAGTTCAGGGAATTGAATTTTGAATCTTAAATTTTGAATTAGGAATGTTTGAATCTTGAATTGCATTAAGCGGTTACTCCCATCACCTTCGCCATCGTCACTCCGATTACAGCGGGTGAATCACAAACGTGAATTCCACATTCAGCCATGATTTTCATTTTTGCTGCAGCCGTATCGTCGTGGCCGCCAACGATAGCACCGGCGTGACCCATACGACGACCAGGAGGCGCGGTCTGACCGGCAATGAATCCAACAACCGGCTTGGTGCCATGCTGCTTGATCCAATGCGCTGCTTCTGCTTCCAGACTTCCACCAATTTCACCAATCATGATGATACCGTGGGTGTCAGGGTCATTCATGAACAACTCTACCGCTTCGCGGGTGGTGGTACCAATGATTGGATCTCCGCCAATTCCGATGGCCGTCGTGATTCCCATTCCTGCGCGAACTACTTGATCGGCGGCTTCGTAAGTTAAGGTACCAGATTTGGATACAATGCCGATGTTGCCTTTTTTAAAGACGAAGCCCGGCATGATTCCCACTTTGCATTCTCCGGCGGTAATTACACCAGGACAATTAGGACCGATTAAACGGGTTTCTTTTCCGCGGAGGTACTCCTTCACGGCGATCATATCTTTTACCGGAATGCCTTCCGTGATGGCAACAACCAATTTGATGCCGGCTTCAGCCGCTTCCATGATCGCATCTGCAGCAAATGCCGGCGGAACGAAAACGATAGACACATCGGCAACGGTTTGCTTCACGGCATCCGCCACAGTATTAAAAACCGGACGATCAAGATGCATGCTTCCGCCTTTACCAGGCGTAACGCCTCCTACTACATTAGTTCCATACTCAATCATCTGAGTGGCATGGAATGTTCCTTCACTACCGGTGAATCCTTGTACGATTACTTTACTTTTTGAATTGACTAAGACGCTCATAATTTATTGGGGGATGATTTTTTTAAAATCTAGTTTATGTTCAAGGTTTAAAGTTCAAGGTTTAAGCTATCTGTAGATTTAAAATCATTGAACTTTGAACCTTAAACTTTTGAACTTTAGCTTATAATGAGTTTACAAATACCTGGTATTTTAAAACGATTGCGAAAATACTGATTTCCTACTATCGGCGTGCTAAAAATGAATAAATTTGCCATCATACAACATGCTGAAATTCAACCACGATGACACGATTACGGCCCTGGCGACTGCACCGGGAACCGGAGCAATTGCCGTAATCCGTGTTTCAGGCAAAAAAGCCCTGGAAATTGCTGGTCAGATCTTCAGGACAAAGTCCGGCAAACGGATTGATTTTTCGCGCAAAGCCTCGCATACGGTAATTTTTGGTGAGCTGGTATTGAACGACCAAACGGTCGACGAAGTGCTAATAACCATTTTCAAAAACCCTCACTCCTACACCGGCGAAGACACCGTGGAAATTTCGTGTCATGGATCTACATTCATACAGCAACGTGTGCTCGATCTTATTACCCGTCAGGGTGCTCGAATGGCAGAGCCGGGCGAATTCACCCTGCGGGCCTTTCTTAATGGTAAGCTGGATTTAAGTCAGGCGGAAGCTGTGGCCGACCTTATCGCTTCGGATTCAGCTGCAGCGCATCAGGTGGCTATCCGTCAATTACGCGGCGGGTTTTCGAATGAAATAAAAAACCTACGCAGTGAAATGATTCAATTTGCTGCCTTGATAGAACTGGAACTTGATTTTTCAGAAGAAGACGTTGAATTCGCCAACCGTAAACAGTTACGTGAAGCTGTTGGCCGGTTACGCACGGCTGTCAAATCATTGATTGAATCGTTCGCACTGGGAAATGTTATCAAAAATGGTATTCCCGTGGTGATTGCCGGAAAACCGAATGCCGGAAAGTCAACCTTGCTCAACGCTTTGCTCAACGAAGAGCGCGCGATTGTCAGTGACATTGCCGGAACAACGCGGGATACCATCGAAGAAGAAATTACCATCGGCGGAATTAAGTTTCGCTTTATTGATACTGCCGGCATTCGCGAAACTACTGATACGATCGAACGCATCGGAGTTGATCGCACTATGGAGAAAATCCGGCAAAGTCCGGTAGTGATTTATTTATTTGACGTGAATGAAACATCTTCGGGTGAGCTCAGACTTGAGTTGAACCAACTTAAGCAAGAAATTGATCCGAATTTTATCGTCTTACCCGTAGGCAATAAAATCGACCATCAGCAAGTGGATGCACTGGAAGACGAATTCAAATCGATACCTGACATCCTACTTGTTTCGGCAAAAGAAGGAACTAATCTTGACATACTTCGGGATGCATTACTTCGTCGCTTTCGCTCCGGAGAATTGGAAAGTGGTGACACGATTGTCACCAATGCACGGCATATTGCCGAACTTAAACTGACGGATGAATCGCTGGAAAGAGTTGAGAATGGCTTAGCCGGCGGCGTTACCAACGATTTCATTGCCGGCGATCTCCGTTATGCACTGCATCACCTTGGCATGATCACAGGAGAGATCTCCAACGAGGATTTGCTAGATACTATTTTCTCGAAGTTTTGTATTGGAAAGTAACATGCATTTCATAGATGTTCATTCGCATCAATACCTGACCGCAGCCAATGCAAATACGGTTTTAAATATTTACGAGAATTTTGCTGCACTTAACGACGAAAACTACTTCACAGCCGGACTTCACCCCTGGCATATAAAAGATAAAACTGCTAGTGGCGAATTCGAAAAACTGAAAATAGCAGCAATTAAAAACAACATCATCGCTATCGGTGAATGCGGCCTTGATAAAGTCTGCGGCACTGATTTCAACCTTCAGCATGATTATTTTCGCCAACAAATTGAACTTGCCAAAATCGTTAAGAAACCATTGATCATCCATTGCGTGCGTGCGTATGATGAAGTGCTTTCTACAATCAAATCAGCTGCGTTTGATCAGCCGGTTATTTTTCACGGTTTTAATAAAAGCAAACAGCTGGCTCAACAGCTGCTGGATGAAGGTTATTATATCTCCTTTGGCAAGCACATCCTCGAAAGCCGAACCTCTGAAATTGTAGCGT
>JBEGUX010000013.1:0-5977 GCA_041178685.1 Bacteroidota bacterium | reverse complement strand
ATCAAAAAGCCAATCCTGATTTGTGGAAACGGTTTTTAGTCATTTACCGCAAACACCATGTTCGTTTTGTGTGGGTGAAAGGTCACGCCACCAACAAAGAAAATAATCATTGCGATGAGCTTGCCGTCAATGCTGCGCTGAATGGTCCTTTGTCGGTGGATACCTGGTATGAAGAGGTTGGCAGTAAGCAGTAATTCGAATTAGTACTTAATCAGTTTCCCGCTTCCGCTGATTTGTTGATTAATGATGGAAGGATTTCCGGAGTAATATACGTTTCCTGTATGATTGATCTCCACAGCTAGTTCATTCGTCACATTCACTTTGCAGTCGCCGGTGGAGCTGCTCCTCAAATACGTATTGGCCGTTTTCAGTTGATGAGCATCAATGATCCCTGTATCGTTGTTATAGAGATAACTGTTGCCGGCATTTCCCATTAAATGAATATCACATCGTCCAACATGGATATTGATGTTAGATGTGTTTGTATTGAGGTTCAAGTCAATAGTGCCGGATCCGTTCCAGCAATCAAAAGTAAATCCATCAAAGCGCATGGTATCGTGACAGCTAACATTCCCTGAGCCGTAGTAACTAATTTTTTCCGGCTGGGCCATTCCGATTTCCACGGTAAAACGATTTTTAAAACTGCGCACCCAGTTGTAGCGATTTTCGTTACGGATGTACAAAGTGTTGCTTTTCGTCTCCGTGATAATTCCATCCATAATATTTTGTCCGGCGGTAACGCGCACGAATGGCGTAGTGTCGGTATGTAAAATAACATCAACATTATCGCTAAGGTGCAAAGAACTAAAATTTCCTACGGTTCTATACTCGGTCGTGATTTTTCCTGTGCTCTTGGTCCAGTCAAACATATGATCCTTTTCGCAACCACTAAGAATAGTGAGCAGGATTGACAGCTTCACCATTACAATAAAGGAATGTTTGATAGTCTTCATCGTTTATTTTCCTTTGCTGAATATCCAACCTAATCCCCACTCGAAAAAGTCGGCGCGAGCATAATGCGTTTTAAGATTGACACAAGCGAAAAATCTATTGTGATAATAACGTAGTCCGATACGATGATAAAAATTGCCATCGTTTTTATAACGCGTGTAAGGGTAAAAGCCCATGTTAAACAAAAGTCCAATCGAGGCTATGCGGAGTTGGTACGCGCCATAAATGCCAGGGCGGAGATTTACCCCGGAAGCAGTATCGTTGCTTTCACGTTCGTATTTAACCGAAAGAGAATTATCATAGAAAAGATCAGCCCCTATTCCAAAGTCACTTTTCTTTACTGAACCGAAGAAGTAAGTGCCGGATAACGTAAGTGCTGTATACTTTGGTCCAAGTGCAGGATAGATTTCTTTTATTCCAAATGCTCCAAAAATATGTAAAGCACCTTTTCTTCGGTAGCTGCTGTCATTCGCTGACGTTAAATTCTTAGTTGCGCCCATATAATGACGGATACCAATATTCACTGCGGGTAAATTAATGCCTAGATTAGGCATCTTCATACTTCCATTGGAAAAATGAGTGAATCCTGCGCCGAGTTCTCCAATAGTTTTCGTGCTGAAGTTTTTTCTATAGTTAAATCCAATGTGTACAACGCCGTTCAGGTGCGATCCAATAGCCGCATTTTTCTGATTTTCCATCGGACTAAATGGAGATTCAATGTATCCTAACCCCATGCCGTATTTCAGCCAGCATTGATCATCCTGACTTTTATACAGTGGAAAGTCTATGTACGGAACAATTGCAATGGCTGTACCTAGTTTTTTAGTTCCTGTGTTGATGATGGAAAGCAGCAGCCCTGTTTCGGGATAAATAAACTTACGCTGCCATGATTTTTCGCCCGAAGTGGTTTTAAATACTGCGATATCAACCGCAGAAAGATGTTGCTCTTGCAAAGGCATTAAAGCTTCTCTGTGCGCCATTAGAAAACCGTAGTTGATTTTAACGGCAGCGCCCCAGCTTCCACGAGATACCAACTTGGATTGGGCAAAAGACAGATGTCTGCTGAGGAGCAGTAGAAGTAGGCAAAATAAAATTCGACCTGTGGTTTGTCGCCAATCGAAAATCATTGTTCGCTCTCTTCTTTATCAAATTCCTTTAACACCGGTTCAATTTTTTGAAGCCGGCTTTTGTTCTCTTCTGTATCCGGTCTTGTCTCCAGACTGTTTTTAATTCCCCGAAGTGCAGCAATACCTGATGATTTTGCAAACCGGCGCTTTGTACGTTCATTATAGGCCAGCAGTTCGTTTATACCACTGTCTAAAATTTCTCCATCCTGGTATTTAAGATAGCTGCCGTACGAACGTATCACACCATAGCGGTTCCATCCTTTTGCAGTATGTATTGCGCGGATAAAAAACGTGTTGTGGTCATGCAAAGTATCTTTAGCGTAATATTCTGCCAACGTGCCCAGGATTATACCGGAGGAATCGGCTTCCAGTTTTCCTGCAATTTTTATAGCGAGCAGACTGTCGTTATCAGCCAGGATGTCAAATGCAGCCGCTACAACTTCATAGGAGCTGTCGTTGATGCAGTCGTTGACTGTTGCTGCTATTGCAGGATATTCGTAGTGTTTTTTCAGGGATTTAAGCGCAGCTTTCCGGACACTGGCTGCGGAGTCGGTATGTGCTATTGTAATCAGCGCTGACAGCGTGGCTGCGCTATCTTTTTTAGCGAGTGTTCCACAGTTCTCGATAACGTGCGAACGAATTTTCGGCGAACGGTCATGCAGCGCAGATTTCATTAGCTCCATGTCGGGAGAGTTTGCTTTGTAATCTTTTGCAATCACGGCAATTGCTTCCCATCGATCCAGATATAGTGGTGCGTGAGTGTATTGAAAGCGCCATTCTTCACGGGAGTGAACATCCTTTTTTGTGCATAGTAACATTTTTTCTGCATCGACATTTACTAACAATGGTTTGCTTTCACAAGTAAAGCCGAACGATTGAATCGGTTGGTCTACGACGATTTTTTCGTGCCGTACTTTTTCGCCTTCGTAAATATCAACGGTTAATGGAAGCCTGTAAAGGGGATTGTTTTTCAAGTCTTGGGTCTGCTCAATAATCACCATCGTTTTCTTGAGCGAATCCTCCCAGCGATAACTGATGGTGATGGATGGATGGCCACCTTCTAAAAACCACTGATTGAAAAACCAATTCAGGTCTTGTCCGGTTGTTTTTTCAAATGCCATCCTTAAATCATGAACTTCGGCACTTCCATAAGCATGTGTGTTCAAATAATTTTTCAATGTGTAGAAAAATGCATCGTCTCCAATTTCTTTGCGGAGCATGTGTAAAATACGTCCACCTTTGTTGTAGGAGACTGCATCAAACACATCATCCGGACTTTCGTAATGAAAACGAATAAGTGGTGGATCGTCTTCCTTACTGCTTGTAAGATAACCTCCCATATCACCTTGGAAATGACGATCAGCATTTTCGCGGCCGTAGCGGTGCTCGCGCCACAGGTATTCACTATAGTTAGCAAATCCTTCGTTGAGTGTGATGTTGCTCCACGATTCGCAAGTGACTAAATCGCCAAACCAGTGATGGAATAATTCGTGTGAAATATAATCGGTATAATTTTCATCGAGCATTTCACGCGGATCTTGCTGCATGTTGGTGCCGTGTACTACAGCAGTGGTATTTTCCATAGCGCCGGAAACATAATCGTGTACGACGATCTGCGCATATTTTTCCCACGGATAATCAACACCAAGCTTTTGGGAGAAGAATTCAATCATCGCAGGAGTTTCGCCAAAAATTCTTCTTGCGTAAGGAGCGTATGGCGGATCAACATAATAGCTAACTTCCTTGCCGCGCCAGCTATCTTTAGTGATAGCAAAAGTTCCGACAGCAATCATAGTAAGATAAGGAGAGCAAGGGAGTGATTGTTTCCAGTGATCCGTACGTGTGCCGTCATTATTACTTTTAACATTCACAAGAAGTCCGTTGGATAATGTTACCAGCGATGAATCGACGGTAAGAAAAATATCCTGCGTCATTTTTTGTGACGTTGACTCAATAGTTGGGAACCATGCGGAATTTGATTCTGTTTCTCCTTGCGTCCATAATTGACGTGGTTTGTAAGGATCTTTTCCATCGGCGTTAATGAAGTAAAGTCCTTTGTCGCCCTGAATAGCTTGTCCGCCGCCTTGTTCCAGCTCATCCGGTTTTGCTACATATTCGATGATGATAATGATGGAATCGTTACGACCGACTTTGTCTTTCAGTAGTACGGTAAGTTTATCATCGCCGTAGCGGTAATCAGCAGTATCTTTTTTACCGTTTTTATTTTCCAACATTACACTTCGGATGTCCATTCCACGAGCATCCAGGGAAAAACGATCGATCGGATTGAAGTGGGGTTTCAAGGTGATGGTGGCTTTACCATACATATAATGGTCTTCCCAATTCGGCTTCAATTCCAGCTGCGTATGCAAGAGATCAACCGGCTGATCGTAAGCCGCCCGATAATCGGGGTCATAACCGATTGTTTTAACTATTGTTTCTTCATCAGAAGTTACAGATGGGGCAGGAACTTGTCGTGGAGTGCTGCAAGCCAAAAACAGGAACAATCCGGAAATAGTAAGAAGTAAGCGCACAAGAAGTGATTTTAAACGGTATTTATTGTAAAGGTAGCAGAATGGTGGATTAGATCAGGCTTTAAATTACGAGGTTTTATCCTATTTTTGTTAGCACATATGTACAACGTAACAGTTCAAAACAAAGTCATTAAGGTAGAAATGGATGCTGCCGGTGCAACGGTAGACGGTCAACCATTTGGCGGAGATCTCCTGGAATATAAAAACGGCTGTTTTCACATTCTGCGAAACAATCGTTCTTATACCGCCGAAATATTGCAGTATAATTCAGAAGAAAAGTCCTTTGTAATTAAAGTTAATAATGCTGTTTATTCCCTTTCTGTGCGCGACAAGTACGATGAGTTGCTGCGTGAAATGGGAATAGATATAGCTGCAGGAAACAAAGTGAACGACCTCAAAGCGCCGATGCCCGGATTAGTGTTGAATGTGTTGGTAACGGATGGTCAGCCGGTATCGAAGGGCGACTCCATATTGGTGCTCGAAGCGATGAAGATGGAGAATATCATAAAAGCTCCTGCTGATGGCACCGTTAAAAAAGTGGCTGTAGCAAAAGGCGATAAGGTCGAGAAGAACCAGGTGATGATCACAATGGGCTGATCGGTTTTCTAATGATATTGTTTATAATTTCAATTGATTGTTCGAGTTGAATGGTTTTCTTCCTGCTAGGTTTGGTAAATTCATTCTGCTAATTCCACTCAGTATGCGTAACCTGTTTTTACTTGCGGCATTTTTATTGTTCACCCAATTCGTGGATGGACAAACAATCACCGGCGTCATTCGTGACAATTCCACCGGGGAATCTGTAATTGGTGCAGTGGTTACTGTAAAGGGTAGCAGCCTCGGCACTACTACGGATTTGAACGGCCAATTTTCTCTAAAATTAGATCAGAAGCCTCCTGTAATCCTGGTGATTAGTTATGTGGGTTATCAATCGCAGGAAATTAATGTAAGCGATCTTTCAAAAGGAATTACAGTGAAGCTTCGCGCCAAAGAAGTGGAACTAAAAGATGTGGAAGTTACCGGCAGCCGGATTTCTGAAAAACAAAAAACTGCTCCTTTAACGGTAGAGTCGATGGATATCATTGCCATCAAAGAATGTCCACAGCTTTCATTTTATCAGGCGCTGGGTTCGTTGAAAGGTGTTGACTTGACGACTGCTTCGCTGGGATTTACGGTCATTAACACCCGCGGTTTCAACTCCACATCACCGGTTCGTTCGTTGCAGATTATTGATGGAGTAGATAATCAATCGCCCGGATTGAATTTTTCATTGGGTAATTTTTTGGGTGCTTCTGAGTTGGATGTATTGAAAGTCGATTTGATCGCCGGTGCGAGCACTGCATTTTACGGACCTAATGCTTTCAA
>JBEGUX010000012.1:0-2634 GCA_041178685.1 Bacteroidota bacterium | reverse complement strand
CTGGCAATTATCACCTTCTTCTTTATTCTTTACTCCACTTTCCTTACGCGAAGTGGTATCCTCGGCAACTCTTCGGTACATGCCTTCACCGATTTAGGCATGTCAGGACAATTGTTAGTGTACATGCTTTTCTTCCTGGTCATGGCGATAGTGTTACTGTTTATTCGTCGTAAAGAAATTCCTACTGTCGCAGAAGAAGAACATCTTTCCTCCAGAGAGTTCTGGATGTTTATCGGCATGTTAGTACTCGTGCTTGGAAGTTTGCAAATTACTTTTACTACATCACTTCCGGTAATTAATAAAGTATTTGGCACAAAGCTCGCTCCGCCTGCAGATGTCATTGATCATTATAATCGCTGGCAGGTTCCGGTTGGAATATTTGTTTGCCTCTTGATGGGAATAGGAATATTTCTTCGCTACAAGCACAACGAAGCAAAAGATATCAGCAAATCGTTTGCCCGACCATTTTTAGTCAGTGCCGCCCTTACATTGGCAGCTATTTTCTTAGTGGGTGATTTAAGGATCCACTATTACTTTTTACTCTTTGCCGGAATTTTCAGTGTGACTGCGAATGCAGACTATTTACTTACGAAGATGAAAGGCAAGTTCTCCAAGTCCGGCGCTACTATCGCGCACATCGGCATTGGACTTATTTTGCTTGGAGCGTTGATTTCAAATGCCAAGAAGGAAGTAATCTCTAAAAATGTAAAAAGTATTGATCTAGGAAAAGATTTCCCGAATAATGAGAATATCATGATCGAGGAGAAAACTGATACATTACCGATGGGCAATTATTATGTTGCCTATGCAGGAAAAGAAAAAGAAGGCGTTAACATTTATTACAACATCGATTATTATTCCGTCAATGAAAAAACGGGGCAAAAAGAATTAGCATTCCGGCTTCGCCCGCTGGTTCAGCTGAACGAACGAATGGGTAATGTAGCAGAACCGGCAACGGAACATTTTCTGACGAAAGATATTTACAGCCACGTCACTTATGCTGAGATGGAGTCCAAAGAAGGCGATACAACCGAATACCTTCCGGCCAAAGAATATCAGGTAGCAATCGGTGATACTTTTTTTACCAGTAACAGCTATGTCATCTTGAATGGATTGAATAAAAATCTTGACAAAGAAAAATACCATTTAGAAGATGGGGATATAGCCGTTGCGGCCCAGTTGACGGTGGAGGATCTCAACATGAGCAAACATACTATTGAGCCCATTTTTCTGATCAGAGATCTTTCCATCTTTACCCAGACTGCCTCCATCGATGAATTGGGATTACAATTTGAATTCAGTAAAATTGATCCTCAATCAGGCAAATTGACCATTGCTGTTGCTGAAAAAAAATCCAACAAAAAGGATTTTATAATATTGAAAGCCATTATCTTTCCCGGAATCAATATTCTATGGATAGGCTGCTTGCTGATGATTATAGGCACTGTAATGGCTGTTCGGCAGCGCACCAGCACAAGCAATAAAGTTGTTACTCAAGCATGAAAATAACGCTGATCGGATCGGGAAATGTTGCCAGTCATATGGCAAAAGCATTTTACCAAAACGGACACACTATTTTAGAAATAGCCGGCCGATCACCACAGCGGGTAACCCAACTGGCAAAAAAATACAATGCCAAACCTATATTGGATTTATCTACTCTTTCGAGTAAATCAGACATTTACCTAATAGCTGTTCCGGATCATGAAATTCCTTTCGCAGCAAAGCAATTGAATTTAACTGATCAGTTGGTTGTACACACCTCCGGTTCCGTTTCACTAAGTTCTTTTCCCAAAAAGCTGAGGAACACTGGTGTTTTTTATCCGTTACAAACCTTCACCAAAGGTATTCGCGTCAATTATTCTAAAATTCCTATTTGTATTGAAGCAAGTAACTCAACCTCCGAGAGGAAACTTTTACGGCTCGCAGGAAGCATCTCTAAAACAGTAAAGCTACTTGATTCAAATGAACGAGCATGGCTTCATTTAACTGCAGTCTTGGTGAATAACTTCTCGAACCACCTTTTTACACTTGCAGAGGAACTTCTAATTAAAAAGAAACTTTCATTTGAACTGCTTCGTCCATTAATTGCCGAAACGGCTGAAAAAGTGATGAAATCGCCCCCATCACAAGCACAAACAGGACCGGCTAAAAGAGGTGACACCGTTATTCTACAACGTCATCTTGAAATGTTAGAAAAAGACACCGTTTTGCAGGCTATTTATTTATTACTTTCGAACAGCATCGAAGAGAAACACGGACCTCGACTTTAAATTGTTTTATACTATGGAAACTAACTACAAAAACCTATTGAGCAACGTTAGAGCTTTTGCATTTGATGTGGACGGTGTACTAACCGATGGTTCGTTGTATTTAATGCAAGGCGAACAATATCGCGTGATGAATATTCGAGATGGCTATGCACTTGCAGCCGCTATTAAAGCGGATTATCGAGTTTTTATTATCTCCGGCGGAAATTCTGAAAGTGTCCGTACACGTCTAAATGGGTTAGGTATCGAAGATGTTTTTCTTGGCGTTGAAGATAAAGTCGCAGTGCTAAAAGAGCTAATGAATAAATATACAATAAAGCAAGAAGAACTCTTATATATGGGCGACGATCTTCCCGACTATGAA
>JBEGUX010000011.1:0-3902 GCA_041178685.1 Bacteroidota bacterium | reverse complement strand
GCTTGATGATAATGACCACTATCACAGTGGGCATTCTTGCCTGTGCACTATTAATCTCTTTCTATACAGGAATGGGAGAGCAACGTGTAAACACCTCCATTGAAAAGGAATTATCTCACCTGCAAATTCATCATGCTCAATTTAAAAATGATAATAGTTTAAAGTACCCCATAAAGAATGGCGACTCGATAGCAAATTTGGTTAGAGCAAATCCGAAAGTTCAATCAGCGTCGTCAAGAACAGTTATTCAAGGCATGGCAGCAACAGCTTCAGGCAGTACCGGTATGATGATTATTGGTGTTGATCCGGACGACGAAGCAAAAACTACCGGAATCAGTCATCGAATTATTCAAGGGGAATACTTTTCCAAAGAGAAGAAAAATCAAGCTTTGATTAGTGTACGATTAGCTAAAAAATTACGCTTAAAGCCCGGCCAAAAAATAGTATTAACTTATTCTGATTCATCAGACGTATTAGCTGCGAGTGCTTTTAAAGTGTGCGGCTTTTTCGAAACAAACAATGGGCCATACGACGACACCCATCTTTTTGTAAACCGTACAACAATAAATCAAACAATGGGACTTGAAGATGCAGTGTATGAAATTGCAATTCTTTTAAAGTCGAACGAAGACCTTGAATCCGTGAAACAATCATTAAAAAGCAACTTCAATAATTTAAAAATAGAAACGTGGAAAGAGATCGCCCCGGAAGTTAACTATGTTAATGAAGTAATGGATAGTATGCTTTACATATTTATGTCCATCATTTTTCTTGCGATTGCTTTTGGAATTATAAACACTATGCATATGTCCATTCTGGAACGCACCAAGGAACTTGGCATGTTGATGGCATTAGGAATGAATAACTTCCGGATCTTTTCTATGATTATTCTAGAAACTATTTTCCTGGTTATTGCCGGCAGTCCGGTTGGATTACTGTTATCATATTTCACTGTGGACTACTTGCATGCTACCGGAATTGATTTGTCGCGTTTTGAAAAAACGATGAGTAGTTTTGGTTATGATCAGGTGGTTTACCCAACAATTGGAATTCACCAGTATCTAATGATATTGATCGTTGTAGGCGTCACTGCATTATTTTCAGCAGTATTCCCGGCGCGAAGAGCTATAAAAATCATTCCCATGAAAGCCATTCGAAAATGAACACACAACAACAAACTGTTATTGATACACACGAAGCGAGTAGGGTGTATGACGAAAAGACTATCCCGGTTTATGCTGTCAATGGCGTGCATTTGCATATTGTGCGAGGAGAATTCACCGCTTTGGTAGGTCCATCCGGATCAGGAAAAACTACTGTTTTAAATTTAATTGGCGGCCTGGATCGTCCCACCAAGGGTTACGTTGAAGTAAACGGCGTAAATATTTCAAAACTTACGAATAAAGAGCTGGTCGATTTTAGATTAAAAAACATCGGATATGTATTCCAATCGTACAACCTGATTCCGGTTTTAACGGCCAGCGAGAATATTGAATTCATTCTCTTACTGCAAGGTCAACCAAAAGAATTCCGGCAAGCACGCGTCAAGGAGTTGTTGAAACAAGTTGGACTGGAGGATAAGGCGGATAAACGTCCGGCCGAGCTCTCAGGTGGGCAACAGCAACGAGTTGCCGTAGCAAGAGCTCTGGCTTCCAAACCACAATTTGTACTTGCAGACGAACCGACAGCCAATCTCGACTCAGCCTCTGCCGGCAATCTACTGGATATGATGGCAGCGCTCAACAAAGAAGAAAATATAACATTTGTTTTCTCCACGCATGATCAGCGTGTCATTGACCGTGCAAAACGCGTGATTACTTTGCAAGACGGAAAAGTAGTTTCTGACATTTATAAGTAATAGGATGCGCTTTCTATTCCTACTTTTTCCTCTTCTCTTTTCAAGTTATGCAGAATCTTTAGCAGAACCTGTAAGTGATACTTCTGCATTAGGAATAAGCGGATATATCAAATCATTGACTCAAGCAAATCAGTCGATGTACCCCGATACATTTATGTCCGGAGAGCTAATCCATCAACGAACCAGACTTCGATACAACTTTTTAGACAATCTACAATTACGTACGGATATACGAACGCGAATTTTCTACGGAAAACTTTTCAAGCAACCTGGCTATCGGGAAGGACTCAACGATAATAATGAATTGATCAATCTTGACAGATCCTTTTTTGAAAGCCAGGATGTATTATTATTAGTGCAGGTAGATCGCGCTTACATCGATTATTCAATTGAAAAATTTAATCTGAGGGTAGGTGAACAACGCATTAATTGGGGGACCAACCTTGTCTGGAATCCTAACGACATATTTAATACCTACAATATACTTGATTTTGATTATGAAGAACGAAATGGCGTACAAGCTATTCGTACACAGTACAGACTATCTGACAAAAGCAATATTGATCTGGCAGGAGCACCGGGAAAAGACACCACATCTGTTTATGGCCTTCAATACAAAAGCAATTACAACAAGTACGATTTACAAGTAAGCCTTGGATCGGTGCACCAACAACTTGTAACTGGCGCAGGCTGGGCTGGCAACATCGCTTCTTGTGGTTTTAAAGGTGAAATCAATTATTACTTTCGTAAAGGCGAAACGCAACGTCAATTCATCGCTTCTACAACTATCGACTATACCACCGGTAATCAGTGGTACTTATTTGGATCGGTTTTATATCAACTGGAACGACCAATCGGTAATGAGATAATTTATTCAAATCAAAAGACTTCCTCTACAGCCAAATTTCTGATGCCGGGGAATTGGTCTTTTTATACGGGTAGTATAAAAGAGCTGACGCCTCGCTCCTCCTTTCAAATGGCATTGATCTATTCTGATTACCTGAACACACTTATAGCTTTTCCCTCGTTTTCGTTTAACCCCGGGAATGAGTTGGAATTACTGGCCACTTTTCAGGCTATTTTCAATGACCAGCGTAACAAGTGGCAATACGAAGGAATTGCGGGATTTCTGAGGATTAAGTATTCGTTTTAAATGCATGACAGCGGTCATAGTTTGCACAGGTGAATTTGCGTAGCTTTGGGTATATAAAATCAAGACCATGGAAAATACATCAAATTCAAACGGAAAAGTTATTTTAGCCTTGCTTGGCGGTGTTGCCCTTGGCGCATTATTGGGTGTACTTTTTGCGCCTGACAAAGGATCTGAAACACGCAAAAAGATGGCGGAAGAAGCAAAAAAAGCCGGTGAACGTGCCAAGGACATGTTTCGTGAGAAAATGAACGGGGCAACATCCTGATTAGAGAAGACTATAATTACCTACGAAGCAGAACGTTAAAAATATTTATTATGTCAGACAAGCACTCGATCGAGGAATTAATCGACCATGCAGAAGCTTACGCGACCACTAAAGTCCGACTTACCAAACTTCAAGTTGTCGAGAAAGGAAGCCGACTGAGCGGATCATTTGCATCGTCCCTTTTCTTCATTTTGATTATTGTCTCCGTTTGCGGTTTACTCAGTATTGCCGGAGCTTTTGCGTTATCACAGTGGCTAGGCAGCAACGCGCTGGGCTTCTTAGCGATGGGTGGTTGCTACAGCTTGATTGGAATTATCGCCTATATCAACAGAGAAAAATGGATACGCCGCCCGGTTGCAAATGCGATAGTAAAAACTGTATTAAATGACGAGCAAGATGAGAACGAATAAGATTTCAAACATAGATCAATTGCAAGCAGAAATACATCGTTTAAAAAGTGTTGAAGCGGAGCAATTAGCTGCCATTAAAAAAGACGTCCGTGATGTACGTGAAAGTCTGCGACCAGAAAATATTCTTGTGAACGCCTTGTCTTCCATGACAGGAATCAAAATAAATAAAAGCGAATTCCTGAAGAATGGAATTGCAATGGGTTTAAGTTTGGTCTT
>JBEGUX010000010.1:0-14261 GCA_041178685.1 Bacteroidota bacterium | reverse complement strand
TCGTTAGCATCTGAAGAACGAAGGATTTCAAAATGATCGTTATTTAATTCACTTGCCGTACTCCAGCTTAACTGATTAACACCGTCTTTACTTTCGCCTTGAAAACTGATGAGTTCTACGGGCAAAGTAATTCCACCTTGTGCTGTTCCAAAATGAGAGAAGCCTGTCATCTGACTTCTACGAACAAGTGTTGGCAAAGATGTCGTATCGCAGTTTCCATTCAAGTACCATGTACCGGCTCCAACCGAGTCTTTCATGATGGTCCAGGCATTACTACTTCCTGCATTTGTATAATTACGATTGTAGAGCGTCATGGTGTAATTGGCCGTACCCGCAATCCTGGAAAACGAACTGTTGTAAGCATCAATGATCCATTTACCATTGTCAAGTGCACTAAGATTGTAAGAACGATTACATTCAGTAACATTCAGAGCAGCCGGCAGGGTTGAATACGGAGTGAACGATGCGAGGAGATTATCAATATTTTGATTGGAGTTGAAAAGGATATTAGCACGTTGGTATCCTTTCAACGAGTGGCCAACGGGAAAATCGTAAGAAACCGCACTTGCCGGCAATACTATACGACGGCGGAGATATCCCTCAACATAGCTGATGGCACTTCCTGTTGTCACAGCAGCAGGCAATGTATTATACTGACGGACTTCGTTTAACCCGGTAATAATTTTACCTGATAATAAATTCAATTGACCATCGGCGGAACGCATACACATGTTGGTC
The DNA here is from genome assembly GCA_041178685.1 of Bacteroidota bacterium. GTDB lineage: Bacteria > Bacteroidota > Bacteroidia > AKYH767-A > 2013-40CM-41-45 > Pollutiaquabacter. Next base: position 13,523 of record JBEGUX010000010.1, on the reverse strand, counting down.
AATAAGTTTACACCGCTGTTTGCAGCAGTATTGTTCATGGTCACAACTTTCAAATCCAGTTGTATTGTGCCCTGATTATAATTTTGCGTAGTACTTCCATTGAACTCGAGAGTTCCCGGATTCAAGTACGTGGTATTTCCGGTAGCATTGGAGAAGTTGCCTGCTACTTTTAAATACTTAGAATTGCTATTGAAAATACTCAGGTTGTTCTGCGTAGTGAAGGATCCACCAACATCAAGATCATTATTAAGTAAAACCGATCCGGCAGTTTTGTCGACGATAATATTTGGGAACTTGTTTGCTCCCGTCAATAATCCTGAAATGGTTTGTACAGCGGTACCAACAAATTTTATAGTCGCACCAGGATTGGCAACAAGTGATCCAAGGTTGTTGTAGTTGCCACAGATTTCGAGTATTGATCCGGCTTGCATGGTCACTGTTGCGCCGGCATTAATGGTAAGACTACTTACGCGGTAAGTTTGTCCGGTCAACAATACGGGCTGATTAGCAGACGGAGCTACCACTGCACTAACCGGACAATCAGGAGATGAACAACCTCCCCAATTTTGTGCTTCACCCCAGATGGTGTTTGCACTACCGGACCACATTGTTGCAGTACAAGGACAAGATGGCGAGGCGATGTTGGTCAGCAGGGATACATTACAAACTTTTTGTGTTTGTGCTGATCCACCGGAAGCACCTGTAAATCCCCAATACACATTGCTGGGATCCACAAAATTGGTGCGTATGTTTCCGTTATAACTAGCGATGCGTATACCGTCAAAAAAGACGGAATAATTATTTATAGACGGGTCCCAGGTAATGCAGACATTATGGTCCAATCCATCAATTGCAGAAACTCCCCCTGGCAGCAAACAAGTGGGCGTAACCAGCGAATTTGCTGCCGACATGTTTCCATTTTTCTGAATAGATAAGTGGTTACAGGCGATGTCATTGATATTTCCCGCAGAAGTGTTATCCCATGTATCAAACTCAACTGCTACAGAAGGTTCAATTGGACAAGTTCCCGTTAGCTGACAATTACTTCCATCGCCCAACGCATAACCTAAACCTCCTGCCCTTCCTCCAATCACTTGAGGAACACCTTCCGTTTGCAACACAAAAGCGATACCATCGCCTGTGTTTGCATTTGATCCCAGGTTGATTTGAAAGGATAATTTAAACGACTGATTAAGATTAATCGAACTGCAAGCCCAAATGGCACCGTTTTGAAATGCTCCGGAAGTAAAGGACAAGCAGTTTCCACTCACCGTAGCAGAATTAAGTGTTTTATAAGACCCAGCTGTACACGAACTTGGAGAACCACCGCCTGCAGGTAATGCTGTACCATTCAAGGTTAATACCTGAGCCGTCAGCAATTGTGGAAATAAAAGCAGTAGCAACCAGAGCGAATGGTTAATTACGCTCCTTTTTATGAAGATGATTAAGCTCGTTTTTGGAGGGTGGGCCGCGAACATGATTCTAATTAGTTTTGAAATAATTAGCGCTCTTTTATCCTGTAATCAACCATTTTAATTAATTAACGATATACTGCTAAAAATAACAATTAAAAACAATATTTAATAGTATATTCTCCACTATAAAACATCGATTACCTGTCAGGAAATAGCTTTTTTAGAAGTATTTTCAATTTAATTACTTTAAGTGTATTGTTAATTCGGTTCAAAAATCCATCCCGCTAAATATTAACTTTAAACGGGATGGATCATGGAACCGCTTTGTATACAATAGCAGATTAATTAATTCGCGCTGACAACAGCCTTGAACGTAACCGCCTTGCCATCAGAGATGACACGTACGAAATACAAAGTATTGTTATTGAGCGGTGCAGCAATCCAGGAGTTGAATGTAACCTGCGACTGTGTCTCGTTTACTTTGCGACCGGAAATATCATAGATTTCAACGGCATCAACAATTCCCGATGCATCAGCTGCCAGCATCAAGCTGCCTTCACGAACAATCAAACGGATTTGCTTGCCATCCAGTTCGTTTACAGAAGAAGCTGTACATGCGTTGCATGTTTCCCAAATCGCACATACCGCAGTATCACTTGTTCCCATTGTAAGCGTACGGTTGGTATACTGTGCGTTACCATTTGTACAAGGCCATGACGGATCAAGAGTTTCTTTTACCGGCGTGGTGCCATTTACGTAGAGGTATTCGTATGGCGAATTCGATGTAAGCTGAATGGTTAATTCATAAACGTTATTGCCAATAGAATTCATCTGATCACCAGGCCAGTTGCTCCAGCCGGTCCATGAACCGAAAAGATAAACAGGGGTACTTGGAGGATTTTCGACACGGAAAGTAGCAGCCAATTGCTGACTTACCACCGTGCAACTGTTACACGTATCCCAGTCACTGCAATAGGTGGTGTCTGCCGCACCAACATTGATAACACGATTAGTATACTGTGCATTTCCATTGGTGCAAGACCACGCCGGATCAAGCGACTCAATAGTAAGCGGATTACCGCTTACAAATAAGAATTCATAATTGGTAAGACTTGGCAGATTCAGCGTTGCAGCATAATATCCGTTACCAATAGATGTCATTGGTGTGCCTGGATATCCTGCCCAGTTCCAGCTACCGAATACAAATACAGGACCAGGCAATGGATTGTGCACCTGGAAAGTTATACCAACATTGCTTGCCGGAGTAGAGCAAGTCGCGCAGGAGTTCCAATCAAAGCAAATTGTTGTATCAGCACCGCCTACAGACAGCACACGGTTGGTATACTGTGAATTACCATTAGTACATGGCCATGTTGGATCGAGTGGCTCAAGTGTTGGACCATTGCCATTAACAAACTTGAATTCATAAGCAGCATTTGCAGGAATTGATAACGTAACCTGATGATACCCGTTGCCGATATCAGTCATTACATCACCGGGCCAATTGCTCCAGCCTGACCAGCTACCAAATACAAACGCCGGCGTGGAATCCGGATTGTGTACCTGGAAGGTCACATTGATGTTTTGCGCCTTCATGCTCAGAGCAATCAAGCAGCTGAAAATTAATACAAGTACATTTTTTTTCATGATGTTGTTGGAATTTAGATTGGTATATGTTGTATAATTATAATGGACGGAATTCAAATCGTTTAATTACCACTTCCGATTCAGAACCGTTAGCAGGGGCTAAACCGGCCAATAGCCAGAGATTGAAGCGAACGTTGGTACTATTAAGTGGAGCCGGAATCACAATAGGATCTGAAACACGTCCACCTTCAATTTTCACTCGTGGGATATTTCCTTTATCGTATCTCCATGATGCAAGCAAATTGGTGCCGGGATAACTCTCTCCCTGATATGATTTCCAGAATATGGTATCAGGTGTCCAAGTGAAAACGTGTGTAGTGGGCGATTGTAACGAACTCACTGCCATTTGTGGTCTCCTGCTTCGTTCAAGATACGGCGCAGGATTGTCGAACCAAACCGGCTGAACACTGTAAGTCAACAACAGAGAATCATTTGTATTTCCCCATCGGGCAAACTCAATATCTACTTCGCTGTTCGCTTGCTCCTGGAAGGTATAATCACTCCAGGTGAATAAGCCAAAGACAGCTCTTTCATTCAAAGAAGGCAATCCACCGTCAACAGTAAAGATGTATGTTCCATAGCCAAACTCACGCGTCGATATCACTTCGCTGCAAAACCACTGATTGTTCGTTTTAGTTATTTTAAGATGTAACATACTGTCTTGGTCCAACCAAACATTGTCAGTAGATCCGCTGAAGTAATTTGGGCCCGGACCCATTTTACCACTGCCACTTGACTTTATATTCCAATAGTAGCCGGAGAAAAACAGATCGCCCGTCTCGCTATCAGGATCCGTCACCGGAGGATCTGATTGCTCACAACCGGAGAATACCGCCCATATTATCAGAGCACTGAGAAAGAGTGAAGATTTAACGTACATAGAGTGGAGTTTTTTTATCTGCAATCATGATGACAAATTCACCCGATTCGGTGACTCGATTTAAATCCTTATTGATAAACGAAAAATCTTTCCGTTTTAATTTAAAAACAACCTCACGTTCCTCTCCGGCATCCAATTTTATTTTAGTGAATGCAGCAAGTTTTTTAACGGACGGAGTAATAGAAGCGACTTCATCCCGATAATACACTTGCAAAACTTCCTGACCGGAACGATTACCTGTATTTTTCACACGCACGTTGAAATCAACTTGACCATCGCCTGAAAGTGTATCTGCAGAAAGCGCAGCCGATGAATAGGAAAACGTAGTATATGAGAGTCCGCTGCCGAATTCAAATTCAGGACGAAAACCATTTCTGGAAAAGTCTACATCCAACTCTTCCGAAAACTTGTGATCGTATTTCAATAATGCATTTGAAGCAGCCGGATAAGTAAACGGCAATCTGCCTCCCGGCGCCTGTTTTCCGGTAATGCAATCGGCAATTGCGCGTCCGCCTTCATCACCGGGAAGATAAGCATACATAACCGCCGCCACTTTAGGAAGAAGCGTATGTATAATGCGAGGCCTATTGAAGCAACATATAAGAATTACCGGTTTTCCGGTTGCCACCAATTTCTCCACCAACTCTTGCTGTGCTTTTGGTAATGAAAGATCATCGATGTTGCCCGGAATTTCGGTACAGGGTGTCTCACCCAAACAAACAACAATCTTGTCAACCGAGCTTGACAACTTCACGCATCGATCGACATCCAATAAACTGTCGGTAGTTGACCCTTGTGAATATGACACCGATCCTTCTGCTGCTTGCTCATTGAGCGCCTGAAGAATAGTTTTCTTGCCCTTGGTATTGAATCTAGTATCCGTTCCTTGCCATGTGTGCGTCCAGCCACCGTTGAGGAGATTCAACGATGCAGCTGCAGGTCCACAAACCAGCAACTTGTCTTTAAGTATATCAAGCGGCAAAATTCCTTTTTCATTCTTTAACAAGGTGATGCTCTCACACGCTACACGATAACTTGTTTCAGCATTGGCTGCAGAAGCAAACTGCGTATATTCTTCGTTGGAATATGTCAAATTATCGAACAATCCCAACTCCAGTTTCAATCTAAGGATCCTGCGTACAGATGTGTCAATTCGCGCTTCACTAATCTCGCCGGATTTAACCAGATCAACCAAGAGTGTAGTAAACTCATAGTCATTAGGCGTCATGCTCATGTCGATGCCGGCATCGATCGCTAACTTAACCGCAGCACGTCGGTTGGCGGCTACATGATGAACATCCACCAACTTGTAAATGTCCTCCCAATCTGTTACAGCAACTCCAGTAAAATCCAATTCATCGCGCAGCAACGTAGTAACAATTGAACGATCAGCGTGGACCGGTGTTCCATTAATCTCACCTGAATTAATCATTACAGAACGAGCGCCAGCGGCAATCGCTGCCTCAAAAGTTGGCAGAAAATACTCTCGCAGCTCGCGCGGACTAATCCATGCAGGAGTTCTGTCACGCCCACTTAACGGAAAACTATATCCTAAAAAATGCTTCATGCAGGAAGCGACACGATGAGGATCGTTCAAATCATCGCCTTGCATCCCACGAACAGCCGCTTGTCCCATTGAAGAAGCCAACAACACATCTTCGCCATACGTTTCAAAAAACCTGGACCACAACGGTTGTCTTCCAATATCCAAAACCGGAGAAAAATTCCAGGGAATACCGGCTGCTCGTGTTTCGTAAGCAGTGATAGCATTCAACTGCTGAACAAGCTCCGGATTCCATGTAGCTGCCTGGCCGATAGGTTGAGGGAAAAGTGTTGCACCCAACACATAGTTGGCTCCATGGATTGCATCAATTCCGTAAAGAACTGGGATTCCGGTTCTCGAATATTGCTTATTAGCCGAATGCAGTTGTGAAATAATCGTCCGCCACTCTTCCAAACCAATGGTGCCACTTCCGCAACCTACATTAAGCACTGAGCCCACTTTATATTTTTCGAAAGCGGCTCTCAATTTAGCTGTGTCAAGTGACCGAGGCTCTGCCAACTCGCAGATTTTACCTTTCGCAATGACACCCAAATCCACTTGCGTCATCTGCCCTATCTTCTCTTCCACGGTCATAGTAGCCAAAAGAGAATCAATGGAAATTTGACTTCCGCTGACCGGCAGTGACAGCAATAGAGCTGCAATGGGAATAAAACTATTTAGCCTGCGAATTATCATGGCTGGTAACGAACAAGACGAATGTCATCCAAATAAATATCACCGTCTCCTTCTAGTTGTATCATGAATTGTTTGACTTTGCTCAGGTCGGCGTCGTTTCGCTGAAATGGGAAATCACGCAATGGAATAGTCACCGTTGTCCAGGATGCATCCGTGAATTCACCACTGGCTTGTTCTGCCCTGAAGCCGCAAAAAGACTGCACACCGGTGTAGTCCTCAAAGGCAAATGCAACCGGAAAATTCTTGAAATGTCCTTTCACTGCTCGAACCTTCATTTGCACAGCAGCTACCTCTTCTAGTCCGGTCATATCTTTGCCTAACCAGTCATTCCAGCCAAATCCAACACCAATCCACTTACATCCTCCGGTTACTTTATCCCAAGTGATGTGTAGTGAGGATGTTCCTTCCACCGTTGGTGTATTCACTCGTTCCATTGTTACACAATGCTTCTCCGGCGAAACCCATACTTCTGTACCAAGATCATCAGAAAAAATCCGAACAGGCTTAAATCCTTCAATTTGACCTGTTGCTTCCGGGGTTGCTATATCATAAAGACCTACATTCTTAAAGCTAACAATATCCTTCCTGGCCGGAGCGCATGAAGATACCCCGGCGATTACTAAAATTGTATGTAGTAACTTTTTCAAGGATTCAGCGGTGTCGGCGTAAAGATGAGGTAATCAATTTTGCAATGCGCGTATCCATTGGCAGGATTGGCCAGATGAAGCATGGAAACTTTTGCTATTTTATCAGGATTATGCGTCGCATTTCCATTCGCTGTAGTTGGCTGGCCATTATAAAGACTTACCAAATCATTGTAACGAATTGATACTAACTTCCAGCCCGCCCAATTCACTGTAATCTGAAAATCGTATTGATCATCTGTGTTTGAATTGTAAACTCCGTCACCATTTTCATCTTCTTTGAATTGAAAAAGCACGAGCGATTCGTTCGTATTTGGAACACCGTAAATTAGGCAGTTGAAATAAACATTGTTCGGATTAGTAGAGAGCGGCAACGTGTTTCCTCCGCCATATGCTGTTGCAGGATAGTCGATCAGTCCGATCAACCAGTCCCAAGCTACTGTTCCCGCCATGTTCAAGTATTTGGCACCTTGCGGACAAAGAGAATCACTCTTGATATTAAAATCCATATTAGCACCGGACTGAACAAAACGAGTCCAAGCCGAATTAAAACCACCTTCATAATCAGCTATGACTAGCCCTTCATTCACTTTGGGCGATTTAATAAATGTCTGTAATTGGAATGTATCGGTCACACCGTCAATAAGAAGTTGAACCACACAAGCTTCTTGTTTAAACATTGGAAATGCCGTAGTTGATCCATCCCATGTTGCATTGGAAGCATCAATACGTTTAGACAATCCCGTAATCACCTTTTTGGCTTTTGAGGTTTGTCCACTTATTTCGAGTGTCCAATTGACAGGCTTATTAAATAGCGCAGTAAAAACAGCAGTTTCTCCGTTAGAAAAATCAATACTGTCGGAACTTACATTGAATGGCTGCAGCATCATAAAGTCGCTGTATAAATCCTGAATGCTTACGCCATCAAATGTATCGGTCTCTTTTCGGCAACCTGCAAACAAGGCAACAATAGCTAGTAGTATGAGTGATTTTTTCATGATCAGAAAGTCATGTTATAGATGAGTGCGAATTGATTAATCGTAAAGCCGGGCATGGACTTGGTACGGTCGTTATATCGGCTTGACTGATATAGTGCGCAGATATATATGTTTTTTTCAAATCGAAAACGGAGTCCGCCTGCAAAGGTCTGTTGTAACAGATCATAGTCCACTCTTTCAAAGAAGTCGATTTCTGTATAATCATCACGATCGGCAATAAAATCACTTCCACTTGAATTAAGTTGAACAACTCCTCCAAGAAGATCGAGACCTTTGGAAATTTCTACTTCCACTCCACCCTGGAGACGGGTAGTTTTCAGTGAAACATCTTCTACAGCGAGGTCGCCTTTTCGATCTGTCGACTGCAAGAAAACTCCTCCGTGAACACACAACTTCTTTTTCCATTCGAGCACTTCACCAATTTGAAAACGTGCATTAATATCCGTTCTTGAAAAACTTTTTAATGCCAGCGTTCCCTGACCGCGAATTTCACGCAGTTGATATTGCGTTACATCTAATCTCAAACCTTTTACCTTGATATAGTTAAAGCCCGCGAACGCACCAAGTCTGTTGAAGGTAGCAATACCGTACGGAAGAACGTTGTTTATTGCAGGCTGTATATCCATCAACTTGTCTGAAATAGAAGTACGATACAAATTGGAATTACCTATCAGGTCTGTCAGATCGAGTGGACGAAGTATTTGTCCGTTGGTATAGCGGTTAAAGTATTCAGGCGATGCAGAATAATCGATTTCCTTGGTTTGCGCACCCATACTTCGGAAGTCTGGTCCTACGTTAATATAACCAACGTTAAATCCTATGCCTTTGTTTTTCCAAAGCCCGTTAAGTTTACCATAAAGGAAATAGTCTTCCAGCGGATCTCTGTCAGCAAACCGGCTGTCGGCATAGCTGCTCTTCCCGGCTTCACCATCCAAGGTGAGATCTAAATTTTGGACGGTTCTATGGAAATAAGCAGTAAGCGACTGAACATTATTGGAAAATGATGGAGATTCCGCTGAAGTACCTTTAACATCGAAAATGGAAGATTGATTGTATCCCAACTTTATTCCTTCCTGCTGGACAACTATAGCACTGAAACCGGCAAAGAGGCGATCCGGGACAGACAAAAAATCGGTTGCGTTCATACGGGTAACGTAACCCGTGAAATCAATACCTTGAATTCCTTTTGCAAACGTCAATCCAAAATCAACATTTATTCCTTGTTGCCGCCAGGTGTTTCCGGTATAGAATCTTTCGTAGTCGACAATGTCCGATTGCAAGGAGAAAACATCCGGCAATGAATCAAATCGATCTGCCCGATGATTATACAGCGTAAAGGGTGTTTGCTTCAGGTTCAAATCACCAACCTGGTAGCGAACAATGTCACCGATAATTCCTTTTAACCACAACTGACGAACATCGAAGGTGACACCCGCTCCCCAAAATCCGCCATAACCACTACGGATACGAAACATTCCCATTAATTCCGTAGTCTGATTAGGACGAATATTCACACCAAGGTCAACAAGCGCATAGCCTCCTGTATTCTTGCCAACAGTAGTTGTATCTGGAACGGTATCCTTGACCAATAGTGAGTTATTGGTAACTACCGAACGCGCCCCGCCGGTAAAATCCACAACCTTACGGGTGGTTGGCTGCTGAGCGATAGCTGTCGCAAGACTAAAGCAACACGTAAGAAAAAGAAATATGATTTTTTTAAGATTCATCAGAAGAAGATTTTAATTTCCAACGTCGATTCATACCCTTTATAACGGTCGTTACGGAAACTGCTGTCTTTATAATCCATCCATCGTTGGCGTAAATAAAGACCTGCATTACGACTCATCTTGATATCAAATCCGGTAGCAATACTCCAACCGGTTTGGTTCTTTGGACGACCTGTGACTACATCAGTCTCCGTATCATAATTAGCTATGATGCGTTCATATCCGATATAATTGCACCATACCACACTCTTACTGATCGTCCAGTATGATTCGAGTTGATGGTAATACGTTCGTAACAGTGCTTTTTCGGAGAGCACAGTGAATGGGGAAACAAAGAACTGTGAAGAGCTGTATTGGCCGAGATAAAACACATACAATTCGCGATCCAGTAATCGAGTATTGTATTTCATATTTAACTCAAGACTATTAAAACTCTTGCGGCTCTTGGGTAATCTTGATATAGAGTCAACAGCAGTGATGTTGAGCGTTTCATAAACAGACCTGTAAATTTTTGAGAGATTACCATATGGTCCTACATCGTTCGGGAATGCCCAGCGCCAAAAGTGTGCAAGCACAAGACTATTCACCGGATGACTATAAGTAATGGCCGGAGAGAGATTTTCTAATTCAGTGGAAAGATGATATCCGATGGACGTTTTGAACGGACCTACATCAACTTGAGTATTCAGCTCAAATCCTGTACGGTTGTTGACCAATTGTCCATTGCTCACCATGGCACTGGCAACAGCGGGCAATACAGGCTGTGTACCCGGACTATACGTATCATAGTTAGTCAGATCACGAGCAGTATTGATAAACGCTGCAGAATTATTTACGGCATCCGGACTCAATCGAAACACATGCAATTCAGTTGGAACACGATCAGCAATGCGCGTTGATGCTTTCAAAGAAACAAGTTCGCCCCAATCATTGAAGCGATTAAAATCAAAGGTTCTTCCTACACCCACTTCACCTTTAAGGGTAACTTCACCAATGTCGGTCTTGAATTCAACAGTAGCTACATTGAATCCTGCGCGATAACGCTCAGTGGAGTCGGAATAACTGGTATTGTTAAACGTATTCAGACTGATATAATCTTGTTGAAATGACTTTTTGATCTTACCACCGAAAGAAGTATTAGGAACCGGAGACAAGCCTCCATTCAACTGCGTTTTACCGTACATGATTACACCGGAAAAATCATTCGGGAGACGATTGCCTTCCAAAATAATTCCCTGAAAAGCTTGTTGACCCCAACGCTCATCCTGATTGATAGCACCTACATTATAGAACGTAGCATAGCGCGAATCGATAAAACGTGTATTCGGATCCCATGGATTACGCTCAAAGATGCTGTATCGGTCGTATCCTTTGTTGGTTTGAAAAGTAAAAGGTGTCAATGCGTACCAATTAATACCTCCCGTTCGCACATTGAAGTCGCCGATGTCGCTGGAATAGCTGCCATAAAGACTGATACCAAGATTCAAGCCCTTGACGTTTTCAATTTCACCCTGACCGGTCATGGGCGTCCACATAAAAAGATCAGTTCCGAACGAAGTACGTTTACCCAGACTTCCAGAGATATTCATTGAGAGCTGAGGAATCTGACTATCATCACCAACAAAAATATTGTTGGGCGTATTTTGAAGATGAGGATAAGCTAGTACATTACCATTTTGGTCTTTAGCGAAATGGCGGTAATTGGTAACGAATCGATAATATCCTGAAACCGATAGCTGTTCAAAAGTCTGCTGCGCTTGCTTTGGGAAATTGCCTAACGACCATCTAGTGATGGTGTCGTTTTCGGGCAAGTCTGGATTTGCAACTGCAGCACGCACTGTTAGTAAACACAACAGTGAAAGAATGCGTACGATATAGTTCCTTTTCATCATTTGGAAAAATCCATAGTTTGCCGCTTAAATCCGATGAAACGTGAAGGACCATCGCTTTCACTGCGGGGTGTTACATAAAAAGGAATATTGGCATAAGCGGTTTTACCGTTTCCGGCAACCGTAACAAACAATCTATAGGCTCCGGAATTTTCAGGAGCGCGGAATGATATTGCAGCACTTTCTCTTTTCGACATTCCTACATGTACTTCTTCTGCAGCTGACTCCATATCGCCTCCGCTCTTCTTGTCGTCACTCTCGCGAAGTACTTTCCAATGGTATTCCAATGAATTTTCCTGGTCTGCCGAATAGATTCCTATTCCAGTTGACCATGCCGCTGTAACATCTGCGGTAAATCGCTCACCTGCTTTAAGTCGAATGTCGTCTTTGGTGGTTTTACCATCCAGCGAAGTAGTGATGATAGTAGGAGCACCTTTCGAAGGATATTTTTCCATGAATACGGCTTCCAATGCATCAACAGGTTCTGTGGGATCATTTTCTTTGGAGAAAAGTCCAAACCACGTTTCTGTGTATTCCTGTTTGGCTCCCCAAAGGAAAGCATAGGAGCCAAGACAATGGCTGGTATTGGGTAAAATGTATTTCGTATATCGGTCGTAGTAGACTTGCTTCTTCTCGCTGCTGGTTTGTTCAATGGAAACCTTCCAGGAAGTTTGTGGAGCCTCCCAATAACCGTTAGGTCCCCATTCGGTAATCATATAAGGCCCAGTCCATCCATATTCAGCAATATGTTGCGGAACGCCGGCAATATCTCCGTAAGTATTCACGCAGTATATATCAATGTCCGGACAACGCTCCAGGATAAGGCGAACCTCTTGCGAGTCAAGTCCGGCAGTTACAGTCGATGTAGGATGGTTGGGATCAACTTTGTGAACATATGCTGCGATATCCTGCACGGCATACCACACATTAGTATTGGAATAATTTAGATCCACTTCATTACCAATACCCCAAAAAAGAAGGGCCGGATGATTTTTGAAACGATCAACCGCTGCTTTGAAATGCTCGAGTTGACGCTTTACTTTTACTGTATCGTTGTAATCAAAGCCATGACGCTCGTGTTGCAACCAAAAGCCGAGCATAACAGTAAGCCCTCTTTTTTGCGCATCGTCTAAAACTTGCTGTGCATTTTCAATTCCCCAGGTGCGAATGGAATTAGCTCCAATGCTTACCGCCAGATCCAGATTAACTTCGCCGCCCACACCTTTCACGAAATAAGGTTTCCCATCTCGCATAAGACGATAACCGTTTGCAGTTTTCTCGACAACAGTTTGTGCGTTAACCGTGGTCGTCATTAAAAAAATACCGACGAGAAGTAGTACCCGGTGCCGCAGCACAACAACAAAAGTGGAAAAAATATCAGACAGACAGTTCATTTCTACTTTTGGTAATAAATTGGCTTTCGAAGTCAAGCTGAAAGATAGTGTATTTTTTACACTAAGTAAACTGTTGAGCAAGAATATTTTCCTCAGGCACATGCTTTATTATCGCTTAAATAAATGCGCATCCGACCTAAAAAGAAGCGCTAAAAAGTATAAAAACTAAAAAGTAAAACAGTTTAGGACCGACAATTACAAAAAATGATATTTAAGCCATTTCTAAGGCTAAATAGTGGTCAGTCTCCACCACCCCCATTAAAATCTGTTTAACGGTCAAACCTTCGGATGATCGTCAGCAATTGACCATAGAGCGGTCTTCGGAAACGAACAAGTCGGATTACTTACTGCTTTTCGACAGCTTTCTCACAGCAGAGAAGCCTTCACCATTAACTTCAACTGCATAAATTCCATCGGAGAGTAGTTCCAAGTTCAGCAGCTGTTCTTTACTGTCAGCAGAAGCCTTCAGCATTACACGACCGGTGATGTCACGGACAATAATTTCACGAATAATCTCGCTGCTACGGATCACGCAATAGGATGGCGATGGATTAGGGAAAATTTCCAGTGTAGCAACAGCTGCCGGACTATTCATCCCGGTAGATGAGCTGAATGTATTCGGCAGCGGATTAGGATCGGATGGCTGGCAACCTAACTGAGAATAAAGAAAGTTACTTACGAATCGAACCG
>JBEGUX010000009.1:0-2633 GCA_041178685.1 Bacteroidota bacterium | reverse complement strand
TAATTCGTGCGCCATCGCTACAAATACATTGACGGACTTAGCCGGCAAAATTCACCAGCTCAAGGCGTGTCTTTTAATTTATTAACGAGCAGATTCAAGAAGTTTGTCAGCGGCCTTTCTGCCATCATCTTCAGCATTGGGTTCAGGTCAGCGTCGAAAATAAGTTGTACCTCGCTGGAGACGCCACTGTCTGCAATGGTGCACGTCAAGGTAAAATCAAAAGGAGCGCTGCCGTGTTTACTGGCTTTAATCAGTGAGTTAGGTGTTTTCTCAATGATTTTCATTCCAAGTGAGGCCATACCGGCGATGGTGAACGAACATTCGTCGGATGTGGATTTCCAATTGGTCACCTGCTCCGGCATTAATAACTGAAAGTTATTGAAGTCGGAAAGAAAGTTGTACAAATCAACAGCTGATTTTTGTACGGTTACTTTATCGGAGCTGATGCGTGTCATTCTTCAGTAGCTTAGCGTGGATAAATTATTTACCCCAGGATTCAGGCGACTCGCGCCATTTGTTCAATGTGTCCAGGTGTTTTTCGTCGATAGATTTTGTCTCTACAGCTTTTTCCAATAAAATACTGTAATCACAGAGTGTTACCAGCGGACAGTTTTCTTTTTTGAAATTCTCTTCTGCAGCGGGGAATCCATAGGTGAAAACGGCAATCATTCCTTTTACATCACATCCGGCTTCACGCAAAGCATTGACAGCTTTCAGTGAACTTTGTCCGGTGCTAACAAGGTCTTCGATAACTACAACAGACTGACCGGATTTTATTTCACCTTCAATCAAATTTTGACGGCCGTGATCTTTAGCAGAGGAGCGCACATAAACAAACGGAACACCCATTGCTTCAGCGACCAAAGCACCTTGCGCAATTGCAGCAGTAGCAACGCCTGCAATAACCTCCGGCTTGCCATATTTTTCTTCTATCGCTTTGACCAATGCCTGGCGAATGAAGGTTCTGATTTTGGGGTATGAAAGTGTAATTCGGTTATCGCAATAGATGGGTGATTTCCAGCCGGATGCCCAGGTAAAGGGAGCTTCGGGCTGAAGACGGACGGCTTTTACTTGTAATAGGTAATCGGCAATGCTATGCGCAGTATCATTCTGAATGGCCATAGCACAAAGGTACATTTTTTATGGCGATATTAATCGTTCATCGGTGATACGATTGAAATACCTCTGTTTTGCGGTGTAATTTAATAACTGATCAAATGGAATAGTAGCTTTGCGTTTACACACTATGTCGATTATGCATACCCATATCGTATACATCAATGATCAGCCTTTACGATTCGTTTCCGGATCGATGTTGAGTGAGATCAATGCAGCTAATAACGTTCATGTTGTAAGTGAGGCGTCTTTTTCTATCAATGAGATCGTGGATGGATTTCCGGACTATCCGCAAGGCAAGGACATTATTTATTTGTGTAATGATCCTGATGTGAGCTGGAAGAATTTCATTTCGCTCTTTACATTCTCGGTTGCTGCCGGTGGCGTGGTGAAGAATAATGAGGGGAAATTACTTGCCATATTTCGTCGGGGTAAATGGGATCTCCCAAAAGGAAAGTTGGATTATGATGAGACACCGGAGCACGCTGCTGTTCGAGAAGTCATGGAGGAGTGCGGGTTGGAAAATGTTTTACTCGGCGAGCCGCTGCTGATCACCTATCATACCTACATCGAAAAGAAAAAAAATATTCTAAAGAAGACACATTGGTATGCGATGACTACAACGGATGAACATCCGTTGATTCCGCAGTTGGAGGAGGATATTGAAAAAGCAGAGTGGATGACTCCTGAACAGATTTCACAGCAGGTTTATGCAAACACATACCGTTCAGTAAAGACGGTACTGGAAACGTATTTACGCAGTCATTAAAATTATATCTTTACGGCTGTCGGTACGAATTGTGAAACGTCTCCTTCATAGAGGAGGATGTCTCGAACGATCGTTGAAGAAATGTGTGATAGCGCAGGATCAGCAACGACAAAAACAGTGTCGATTTCCGGGACCAGTGCACGATTCATTTGTGCAATGGCTCGTTCAAACTCATAATCGGCGGAGGTTCGCAATCCGCGAATGATAAAGCGTGCGCCGATTTCTTTGCAGAAATTAACCGTCAAGCCGCTGTAACGCATCACCTTGATGCGGGATTCTCCCTCAAATGTTTTCGCGATGAAGTGTTCTCTGCGATCTTGGGAAAAGAAATAATGTTTGTTGGAGTTATAGCCAATTCCAATGATAATCTCATCGAAAAGTGGCAGGCAGCGATGAATGATACTCTCGTGTCCTTTTGTGATTGGATCAAAGGATCCTGGAAATACAGCTATCTTTTTTTCCATGGTGGCGTGAGGAAGTTTTGCGTATACGTTCTATAAGTAGATTTTGTTTAGTCCGGCTGCTGAAAAAAGGTGAATGAACAGTTGCCATACCGGCGAGTTTCACCACCGGAGTTTTCATACAATTCATCTTCGGAAGATGGATGTTCCAGAATGAACCATCCGCCCGGTTTTACCCAATGGTTTTGGCGAACCAATTCCATGAGAAGCGGTCGATCTTTTAAATCGAACGGTGGATCGGCAAAAACAATATCGTAGGGGTTGCCCGGATTTTTCAGCAACTTAAA
>JBEGUX010000008.1:0-6551 GCA_041178685.1 Bacteroidota bacterium | reverse complement strand
TCATCTGTGTAACACCTGTGAATAGTTGCGGTAACGGAACTCAGGCTTGTATTAACACACCAGTATTGACATTGCGCCCAGCACAACCGGGTACCATTGCAATATCTGGTCCTACTTGCGGACCTGGCATTGTTACTTGCTCGGTAAATGCGGTGGCCAATGCTACCAATTATACGTGGTCTATAAACAATTCTGCTGTGACCATTTTAAGCGGACACGGAACGCGCACCATTCAACTTAGTTTGCCGTCAGGATTTACAAATGTTCAAATAGGTGTGTATGCGTCTAATTGCGTTGGAGCATCAAATATCCAATACAAGACTTTGTTTGGACTGCCGGTCATTAATACCGGACTTACAGGACCGATTTATTTGTGTCCAAGTTCGACTCAAACCTATTCGGTTGGTGCCGCAACGGGTGCAACTTCCTACTCATGGTCTATCACGGGTAATGCGCAAATTATATCTAGCAGTGGACCAAGCGCTGTGGTGCAGTCTGCCGCCAATTGGACGGGTGGTGTGATTACTGTTGCCGCGGTAAATAGTTGTGGAAGCAACCCGCGCAGCTTCACGCTGTACAGCCGTCCACTTCAGCCGGGTGCAATTACCGGCCCTGCATTCAATTTGTGTAATGCTGCCGGTGTGAATCAGGTTACATATTCGATCGCTCCGGTTGCAGGTGCTACTTCCTACAATTGGACAGTGCCTGCCGGCATGACGATAGTAGGTTTAAACACAGGTACAACGATTAGCGTTTTGGTGGGTTCATCATTTACCGGAACCGGTGCAGTTTGCGTGTCAGCAATCGGAAACTGCGGCGCTGGAACAGCTCGCTGTTTGACGGTTTCTTCTCGTCCTCCTGCGCCAGGAGCTATTACGGGACCGAGCGCCCCTTGCAAATCCACTTCTAATGCTCAGTATTCTATCCCTGCGATGCCAAACATTACCACTTATCAATGGCAAGCCACAGGAAATGCATACGTATTCAGTAACTCGTTTACCTCTGCGACGGTGGATTACAATTTTGTAACCAGTCCTAGCGTCACCATCTCTGTGAATGCAGTGAACGCTTGCGGATCAGGTGCAGCATCACGATTGGCTGTAACAGTCAATATGTTGTGCCGTGAGTCGCAGCTAAGTGACTGGGCAGGTCAGCAGTTGGTGGTTTATCCTAATCCGTCTAACGGCAAAGTTATCGTTGGGTTTGACGGCAGAGAAGGAGAGAGCTATACCGTGTTGGTAACAGACATGTTTGGTCGAGCAGTAATCACCAACGAGATGATATCTTCGGCTGAAATGAACAGCACTTTGCTTGATCTTTCCAACGAAGCAAAAGGTATCTATATGGTTACCTTGAGATCGGCCGACGGCTCACGCACCGAAACGGTGCGTCTGGTATTGCATTAATTCAACCTTTAGAATAAAAAGTAAAAGGGGGTGGTCGTTCTTACGGCTACCCCCTTTTTACAATAGATGGTTTATATCTAATTTTTACAAACTTCACTTCCTAATTCTTCCTGCGTATCTTTGTACTATGAAAACTAAACATATTCTCTTTCTAACGGCCGCTGCTCTTTTTTTCGCTTGCGGGGGTGATTCCACATCTACTGAAACTAGCGAAACGAAATTCGGCCAATCCATTGATACAACATCCGCCCTTACAGCCGATCAGGCTGTAGCGCTTCTCGATAGTGCTTCATCTGCTTCGTGCACAGTCATGGGTAAGGTCTCTGATGTTTGTCAGGCCGAAGGCTGCTGGTTGAAGATTGAACGCGCTGATGGTTCCAGTCTTCTGGTGTTGATGAAAGAACATTCATTTTCTGTTCCTAAATCAATTAGCGGAAAATCGGTTTTTGTTGGTGGAATCATCACACGCGACACCACTTCAGTGGCTACTTTACAAGAATATGCCAAAGAAGATGGTAAAACAGCTGATGAAATTGCAGCTATTACCCAACCTGAGATAAAACCGGTAATCGAACCTACAGGAATTATTGTCCGTTGAGAACGTATTTCATTTTACTGCTGTTTCTTGCAGGTAGTCTATTGGTTACTCCATTGGCTGCTCAGACGGACGCTTCCGGGTATTCTGTTATGAAAATTGGATCTAAGGCACCTCCGTTTATCGGTTTTACCAAAGCTGGAACACCATTCACGCTACAACGAGCACCTTCACATTGTACACTTTTAGCATTTCTTGATCCCGGCTGAGAATGGTGTAAATCACTTTTATCAGAGCTCAATTCTCTTAAGGATTCTTTGGGCACATCGCTGCGGATAATTGGAATCACCGCCGATACCGATTCCTTACGTTGGAATGAATTTACTTCTACTCAAGTTCCGGGATTTACGTTTGTTGTCGTGTCGAAAAATGTATTGGAAGAGTACAAGATTCAGGCTGCTCCGACGTTATACTTATTGGATAAAAAACTCCGTATTGCTTCCTCGCGACTAGTCAGGTTGCCGGAAGTGATAGACCAATGGGAAAAAATCAAATGACCATTATGCCAACATCGGTTAAAATAGTTGAATGTCCGCGCGATGCTATGCAGGGTTGGCCGGATTTCATCCCCACAACAGATAAAATCGAATACCTGAATGCGTTGCTAAAAGTAGGATTCGACACACTGGATTTTGGCAGCTTTGTCTCGCCTCAAGCAATTCCGCAGATGCGGGATACGGCTGAAGTGTTGAGCGGACTGCAACTTGACCAAACATCAACAAGCCTGCTGGCCATTGTAGCTAATTTACGTGGTGCACAAGATGCTTCTTCTTTTGATCAAATTCGGTATCTCGGTTATCCGTTTTCTGTTTCCGAAACATTTCAGCAGCGCAACACCAATTCTTCTATGCAAGAGTCGTTGCATCGTGTCGAAGAGATTGTATCCTTATGCTCCACCACCGGAAAAGAACCCGTGATTTACATTTCGATGGGATTTGGTAATCCGTATGGAGACGCGTGGAGCCCTGATATTGTTATTCACTGGGTGAAAAGATTGGCGGAAATGGGTGTTAAGATTATTGCGTTGGCAGACACCGTTGGCGTAAGTACACGTGAAAGTATCACCCACCTTTTTTCATCGCTTATACCCGAAGTTAAAGGGGTGGAGTTCGGTGCTCATCTTCATTCACATCCTGATTCATGGCTGGAAAAGGTCGAAGCTGCCTATAACAGTGGCTGTCGTAGGTTCGACAGTGCATTCAAAGGGATTGGTGGATGTCCGATGGCCGACGATAGATTAGTGGGCAATTTGGCTACAGAACAGCTGATCGCTCATTTTGGTGGCTCCAGTGCCTTAGGATTTAGTTCTGCTGCTATTACAAATGCTATGGGATTGGCAGGACGCATTTTTCATGCCTGATTTTGGAGTGATAATTGTTCGTATAGTGTTGAAAATTACCTTAAAATGAACTTTCCCGGTGTTTTTTTTGAACACCTTACCCGTATTTTTGTAGAACGTTATGAATAACAGATTTTTAGCTTCAAAACGGCTTATCTCAAGAGCAATGACCATGGTGGTTGTTTGTCTCTTGTTTTCAGCCAACCTCAGTGCTCAGATGGGCTTTGTTCGAGTTGTAGGTAAAGCCCGACAGAATGGCGGTCCTCTAAGCAATGTCACCATTACCATTACTGCTCCTGGTGCTCCTTCGCAAACCGTTGCCAGTAAGGACAATGGTACATATGATTTTAATCTCGTCCTCCAGAAAAACTACACGCTCACATTCTCCAAATACGGTGTTGTAACCAAAGTGGTTGAATTCAATACCACCGTTCCGGGTGATATGACCGACATTATTTTTGAAAATGAATTCAGTTTGGATTTCATTGAAGATATCGCCGGTGTATCCCAGGATAATTCCATGAACAAACCTGTAGCAAAACTTTCCTACAATCCCACTTACGAAGACTTTGTCCATGATGCTAATTATTCCCGTCAGATCAAAGAAGAGCAAACCCTTGCAAAGCGTGCGGCTGAAGAGCTAAAGCGCCAGCAAGACCGCGCTCGTCTCGATTCGCTGAATAAAATTTGGAACGATTCGTTGGTTAATGCTAAAGATAGAGAAGCTAAATTAGCTGTACTTCGAGCCGAACAGGAAAAAGCGAGAAAAGATTCGCTCGCTAAAGCACAACAACAGGCACAAATGGCAGCTGCAGCAGCCGCTCGAGAAAAAGCTCAACAGGATTCTATCGCACGTGCTCAAGCGGAAGCATTGCGCCTTCAGGAGATAGCAGCATTCCGTGAAAAATCACGTTTGGATTCACTCGCAAAAGCGGAACGAGAAAAGCAACGATTGGACTCTATATCAGCTGTTCGTGCAGCAGCTGAAGCAAAAGCAAAAGCTGAAGAGGAAGCTCGATTGCGTGAAAAGAGCAGGCAAGACTCCCTCGCTGCCGTCGCTAAACTGGAAGCCGATCGTAAAAAGCAAGAGGCTGAAGCAAAGATTCAGTTGGAATTATTAGCTAAGCAGCGACAGGATTCAATAACCAGAGCTGAAGCCGCTTTAAAAGTACGTCAGAAAGAAATTGCAGACTCTACACAGAAGGCCAACGCAGCACTTGCTTTACAACAGGCTGAAGCCCGTAAGCAGCAAGAAATCGAATTAAAGGCACAAGAAAAAGCGCGTCAGGATTCAATGGCATTGGCTGCACAGTTGGCTAAAGAACGACAGAAATTCGTTGCTGATTCTACGCAAAAAGCAAAAGATGAACTGGCAGCTGCACAGGCCCGTGAAAAGGCTCAGCTCGCAGCTGCTGAAAAGGCAAGACAGGATTCTGTCAAGCAAGCAGAGGTGGCGTTAGCTGAGCAGCAGGCTGCTGAAAAGAGTAGGTTAGTGGCTGCAGAGAAAGCACGAAAAGATTCTATACAAAATGCAGCGGCAGCTGAAAAGGCACGTAATGCTGAATTGGCGCTTCAGCGTGAGCAATCACGCAAAGATTCTTTGGCAGGCGTTGAAAGAGAACGCGCTGAATCATTGGCATTGAAAAGTAGAAATGATTCCATCTCTAAGGCGCAAGCTGAATTGAAGGCTCGTCTGGATGCTGAAGCTGAAGCGAAAGCAGAACAGGAGCGAAAAGAAATGTTGGTCGCTGAGAAAGCACGACAAGATTCCATCTATCTGGCGCAACAAGCTGCAGCTGAACAAGCAGAAGCCGAAAGAAAAGCTAAAGCCTACGCCGATATTGAAGCGAAAAAGCAACTCATGTCTAAGTCTGCTGAAGCAGGAGGTGAAATTAAATCGGCCGCAAAAGTTTCAGCTGCTCCTGTGGCAAAGATCGTCGATTCGGATTACAAGGAGGGCGTTACGGAAGAACCCAAAATCACCGAGAATAACCGTACCATTCAGCGCGTAATTGTCAAAAAGGATGGAACCACCTCGGTGTACCAAAAAGTAGTATACAATTACGGTGGTGTTTTTTACTTCAAAGACGATGCTTCTATCACCCAAACTACCTACGATCAAGAGATCAAGCTGGCCAAAGCTGCTTTAAAGAAATAAGCGAAATTCAATTATAAATTAATTCCCGTGGAAGATAAGAAGCCGGTTATTCTGGTTACCAATGATGATGGAATAACTGCACCCGGCTTGCATGCATTGGTGGATGCAGTAAAAGACTTGGGAGAATTAATCGTCGTGGCACCGGATAGTCCGCAATCCGGAATGGGTCACGCTATTACGCTTAACCAACCTCTTCGTTTGGATAAGGTAGATGTCCATGGTGAACACGACTGGTATCAAACAAGTGGTACGCCGGTGGATTGTGTGAAGCTGGCAATTGATAAACTGTTGCACCGTAAACCGGATTTGTGCCTCTCCGGCATTAATCACGGAAGTAATTCTTCCATTAACGTCATCTATTCCGGTACTATGTCTGCCGCTATGGAAGGAGCCATTGAAGGAATTCCATCTGCAGGTTTTTCATTGCTCAATCATTCACTCGATGCCGACTTTACAACGGCTAAAACCGTAGCACGTAAAGTTGCCTTGAATATTCTGAAGTTTGGATTGCCTGCCGGTACATTGCTCAATGTTAATATTCCTGATATTCCTTTGAGTGAAGTTAAGGGAATGAAAATATGCCGGCAAGCAATGGCCAAGTGGCAAGAAGAGTTTGAAGAACGCATGGATCCTAGTCGCCGAAAATATTATTGGCTAACCGGTAAATTCATTAATAACGATAAAGGCGAAGATACCGACGAATGGGCGCTGGCACATAATTTTGTTTCTGTTGTACCTGTACAATTTGACCTTACTGCTCATCACGCCATTCCTTTTTTGAACGAACAAAACTATGAGCTTTAAAACTGCTTTGACCGATCGTTACGGTTTGGGTATTGCAGTGGGAATGGTTATTATCCCTGGAATATATTTTCTTCTGGACACTCTTCGTCTGAAGATTGGTAATGCTGCAGGAATTATAGATTTCTTGCCCGCACCGAGAATTCACCTCTTTACCATTGCCATAGTCATGATCGTGTTTCGCTTGCTAATGGTAAATTACGGACGGGAAAAGACCGGAAAAGGTTTGTTATCGGTACTGTTTCTGGTCGT
>JBEGUX010000007.1:0-4325 GCA_041178685.1 Bacteroidota bacterium | reverse complement strand
CGATTCTCCTCTCCGCAGGATGTGATTTCTGTGATTGCAGATAAGGATCAGTTGAATCGTGTATTCTCGAATCTGATTAAAAACGCTATTCAAGCAATTCCGGATGATAGAAAAGGTCTTATATCATTGCAACTCTATCGCGAAGATCACTTGGCTATTATTAAAGTGCAGGATAACGGCTCCGGTATTCCTCAAGAATTAACCGAAAAGATCTTTGTGCCTAATTTCACTACAAAATCAGGAGGAACAGGTCTGGGACTCGCCATGGTCAAGAATATCGTTGAGCAGAACGGTGGCTCGGTTAGTTTTGAAAGTGTTGTTGATGAAGGAACAACATTTACCGTTCGATTGCCGATGGCCTGACGTCTTTTCGTTCTAATCCATTAACTTTGCATCATGACAGCTAATCGTCCTTTACGAGTGCTCATCGCCAAAGTCGGACTTGATGGTCACGACCGCGGCGCCAAAGTAATTGCCTCCTTTCTCCGTGATGCGGGAATGGAAGTGATCTATACCGGGTTGCGACAAACTCCGGAAATGGTGGTTAATGCAGCTTTACAGGAAGATGTCGATGTAATTGGCGTGAGTATTCTTTCCGGTGCACACATGACTGTTTTTCCAAAGATCATTCAATTGATGAAAGAAAAGGGAATGAACGATGTGTTATTGACCGGCGGCGGTATCATTCCTGATGCCGATATGAAAAAACTAATCGAAATGGGTGTTGGTCAGCTCTTCGCTCCGGGAACGGATACAGGAGTAATCGTTGAATACATCCGTGATGAAGTCAAGAAGCGCCGTAATTTTTAATAAGTCTATCAAATTCAATCGTTGATGAAAACTTACAACAATATATTACTTCAAATAGAAAATGAAGTGTTGACTATTACGGTCAATCGTCCGGATAAATTAAATGCATTAAATCACGAAACCATTCAGGAAATCGGAGATGCAGTGCGTGTTGCCGAGCACAATCATTCGATTGTTGCAGTGATCATCACCGGCGCTGGTCCGAAATCATTTGTTGCCGGCGCAGATATAGCGGAATTCTCCAATTACAGCGTAGAAGAAGGGAAGAAATTAAGTGCCGATGGTCATGCTGTTTTCAAAAGTATTGAGACTTGTTCCAAGCCTGTGATCGCTGCTGTGAATGGTTTTGCACTTGGTGGAGGTTGTGAGCTGGCTATGTCATGTCACCTCCGCATCGCCTCTGACAATGCGAAATTTGGTCAGCCGGAAGTAAAACTAGGCGTAATTCCCGGATACGCGGGCACACAACGTTTAGTGCAATTAATAGGCAAAGGGAAAGCGATGGAGTTGTTGATGACCGCCGATATGATTGGTGCCGAAGAAGCTCACCGGCTTGGTTTGGTAAATCATGTTGTTCCCCAAGACCAACTGATGGCCAAAACAATGGAAGTGATTGAAAAGATCAAAGCGCAGTCGCCTAAAGCGATCGCAGGTATCGTTCGCTCTGTTGATGCTTATTTTACAGACGGTGTTGATGGCTTCAAAACAGAGATTGAAGAGTTTGGTAAATGTTTTGGCACCGACGATTTCAAAGAAGGCGTTGCAGCATTTTTACAAAAACGTAAAGCAGAATTTATTCGCTCCTGACGGAAAACTAAAGGCTTGTCTATCTACAAGAAACTCGCAGGCCAAACGGCCATTTACGGACTCAGCAGCATCTTAGGGCGCTTGCTGAATTATCTGTTGGTGCCGCTATATACGCGTGTATTTGAAACCGGTGAATACGGAGTTGTTACGCAGTTTTATGCCTACGCAGCTTTTCTGAATATCTTGTTTACCTACGGATTAGAGACTGCTTTTTTCCGTTTCAATCAAACCGAAAATAATCGTCCGCAGGTATATTCAACAGCCTTACTATCACTGCTGCTGACTTCTGTAGTTTTATTTTTCGGCATCACAATCTTTGCTGAACCGATTGCTGCTTCTTTTGTTGCAGCAGATCAGTTGGATCATCGCCTGCCGCTTTATGTGATTTGGTTTGCCGGCATTCTTGCCTGCGACGCCATCACTGCCATTCCATTTGCCCGTTTACGGCAGCAGAATAAAGCCATCCGGTTCGCATTGATTCGTTTGGTAAATATTGTATTGAATATCGGCTTCAACTTATTTTTCCTTGTTGGTTGTCCGAAATGGTTGGCACAAAATCCCGACAGTTGGGTAGCTTCCATTTATGATCCTTCGTACGGTGTCGGCTATGTTTTCTTGTCCAACTTGTTGGCATCAGTTGTTACCTTGTTGCTGTTACTGCCCGAACTTCGTCCGTTGACGAATGGCTTCGATTCCGCACTTTGGAAAAAAATGATGCGCTATTCGTTGCCGCTGATGGTAGCCGGGTTTGCCGGGATGATCAACGAAACATTTGACCGTATCATGTTGCCGCGATTGGTGGCAGATCCAACCACCGCTTTAGATCAGTTAGGGATTTACGGAGCATGTTATAAGTTGTCAATTGTGATGACACTTTTCGTTCAAACGTTTCGCTATGCTTCCGAGCCTTTCTTTTTCAGTCAGGCCGGGAAAGAAGATGCACGGATGATTTATGCAAGGGTGATGGATTGGTTTGTATTAGGTTGTGCATTCATCTTTGCGGCGGTCATGCTCTTTATGGATATTTTCCAACTGTTTATTGGTGAGAAGTTCCGCGTTGGATTACCGGTGGTGCCCATTTTGCTGATGGCGAATCTTTGTCTGGGAGTTTACCTGAACATTTCCATTTGGTATAAGCTGACCGGTAAAACTAGTTGGGGCGCGTGGTTTTCTGTTTTCGGTGCTGTCGTCACTGTGTTACTGAACTTTATTCTCATCCCAACACTCGGTTATATAGGAGCAGCATGGGCTACGTTGATTTGCTATGCGCTGATGATGGTGGTTTCGTATTTCGTTGGACAACGGTTCTATAAAGTGCCGTATGACACATCCTGGTTCTTCCTGACGGTGATAGTAGCCGTGGTGGTATGGGGTTCCGGCAACTACCTCTCCGGAATAGGATTTCCGATTGGTGTTGAGTATGCGATCAATCTTGCACTATTATCGCTTTTCCCGGTTATGGCCTGGCTTCTTATGAAACGGAAAAGCCGTAAATTCGCTCAATAATAATCGACTGTTGATCGTTTATCGAGTTGTTTTAATATTCAAAAAGCTATTTCAATGATTATCCGCGTAGTTAATTCATCCAGTCATCCTTTGCCAGCATACGAGACAGCTTCAGCTGCAGGCCTCGATTTGCGTGCTGATCTTAAAGAGTCGGTCACCTTACAACCGCTGGAGAGGGCATTGATACCTACCGGTCTTTATATCGAGCTTCCGGTTGGGTATGAGGCTCAAGTGCGTCCGCGGAGCGGATTAGCGGCGAAGAAGGGAGTTACAGTGCTTAATTCGCCCGGCACGATTGACGCTGATTATCGCGGTGAAATCAAAGTAATTCTGGTGAACCTATCCAACGAATCTTTCGTAGTAGCCGACGGCGAACGTATCGCTCAGCTGGTGGTGGCAAAGCACGAACGGGTTGAGTGGCAACCCGCCGAAGTGCTGGAAGAGACCACCCGCGGCGCGGGAGGTTTTGGTTCCACCGGAAAGAGTTAAGTTTACGTCTAACCTGATTTATCCATGAAAATTATTGTACCAATGGCCGGAATGGGCAAACGTATGCGTCCGCATACACTGACTGTTCCCAAGCCGTTGATTCCCGTAGCCGGCAAACCTATCGTTGAATGGCTGGTTGAAGACATTACACGGACCTGCAAAGAAAAAGTTGATGAGATCGCTTATGTGATTGGTAACTTTGGAGTAGAAGTAGAAAAGCAATTGATTGCTATTGCAGAGCGACTAGGTGCAAAGGGCACGATCCATTATCAAGATCAACCGCTTGGAACGGCTCACGCTATCTTGTGCGCCGAGTCGGCGTTGACCGGCAAAGTGATTGTTGCCTTCGCAGATACATTGTTCCGTGCCGAATTTAAAATTGATGAAAATCAGGATGGCGTTATTTGGGTGAACCGGATTGACGACCCGCGCATGTTTGGCGTGGTAAAAGTAGATGCAAATAATGTGATCACCGACTTTGTAGAAAAGCCACAGACGTTTGTATCTGATATGGCCATTATTGGGATTTATTATTTCCGTGATGGAGACAACCTCCGCAAGGAGTTACAATACCTCATCGATAATAATATAGTGGAGAAGGGCGAGTATCAGTTGACCAACGCATTGGAGAACATGAAATCCAAAGGAATGAAATTTGTTCCCGGCAATGTCGACGAGTGGCTGGATTGCGGAAATAAAGACGCAACGGTACA
>JBEGUX010000006.1:0-7888 GCA_041178685.1 Bacteroidota bacterium | reverse complement strand
ACCATTGATAAACTCTTTTGGAAATTGTATCAACGGACAGGTTGCCGGAATTTCTTTGAATTGAACAATGCGCTCCGTGAGGAGACAAGTCTGCAATATGAATTCTAAACTGTAGGGAGTTGAGAACCTTTGCCTGCTACGAACTCTTTGAAATAATGCGGCTCATAAAGTCCAACGTGATCAGTATCGCCATGCTTCATTCGGTTCAATGCCGGCTGATTGAGATGAGACGCATTCATTTGATAGTCATCTAAAAACCTAGCATTGGAATTTGACGACAATAGTGATTTACATTTTGGCATGCCATCACCAAAAAAATATACAACGTTATTTTTGAGCAAATCATCGAAAGTACTTTGCTCAACGATTGTAGCTGAAACCGGTTTGATTTCCTCTCCTTTATCATTGAATACAGCCGTATACACTTCCATACGACGAGCATCGATAAGCGGACAGAGTAAGTACGGCGTAGTAACATCGACAAAAGTACGAGCACCGGATGCCATCGAGGTTAATGTAGGGATAGCAATCAACGGCTTATCCAGCGCCCAGCAAATTCCTTTTGCCGTGCTGACACCAATACGCAAACCGGTATAAGAACCTGGTCCGCCGCTTACTACAATTGCATCCAGTGTTGTCAAAGTAATGCCTGACTCTTTACATACTTCTTGTATAAAAACAGCCAGCTTCTCTGCGTGCGCATATCCTTCGATGGTTTGGCGAGATGCAAGAACATTGCCATTTTGCAGTACAGCAACAGAACATACTGAAGTTGCAGTTTCAATGGCGAGAAACGTACTCATTGAATTGTAGATAAAAAGAATATTATATAATAAACTATTGCTATCAAGCATCCCTGCGGTAGTGCTATTTAGCAGTCGCAACTTTCAGCTAACACCGATGCCAACCTATAAAACTCCACTTTCTTTTGAATTACTGACTATTACTCCCGTTGTACAACTGATCCTTTTCCACCACTTCAACAGCGTCGTTATTTTCCAAAATCCGGGAAATTGCAGAATACGGACCTGTAATAACGCGTTCACCGGCTTTTAACCCATCCTTAATTTCGATATAGGTATTATCCTGAATGCCTGTTTTCACAGGGCGCAATTCCACTTTACCGTTCGCCTCCACAAATACACATTCAATTTCACGCTCAATATTGGTGGAACTGTTTGTTATAGTCACTGACCCTCCATTTTCTTCGTCTGCATTACTGGTAACCGTATCGCGGGTGGTCACGGATTGGATAGGAACAGAAAGAACATCTTTAATACTTCGTGTCATGATGTCCACCGTTGCTGACATCCCAGGATGAAATACACTTCGCTCTGGATGCAACGTGTCAACGACATCCGCATAGGATTCGCGAAGGATACGGACCTTTACCGTGAAATTAGTTACTTGCTCCGCACTCAATCCGGTAACATTGGCGGAGTTGGACACTTCCGTTACAACGCCTTTGAATTTTTGTCCGAGATAGGCATCTACTTCAACAATCGCGGTATCTCCTGTATTCACACGAACAATATCATTCTCGTTGACATCAACATTTACTTCCATCTCGTTGAGGTCTGCAAGAATCATCATTTCAGTTCCGGCCATTTGGGACGTTCCAACAACACGCTCGCCTTTTTCGACATTCAGTTTCGAGATGGTTCCGTCGACCGGCGCAAAAATGGATGTCTTGCGCAAGTTGTCATTAGCTTCTTTGAGCGATGCCTCCGCACTACGTACACCAAAACTAGCCGCATCGGCTGCTTGCTTGGCAGCAGATACTTCTGCTACTGCCACTTCCCAAGCCGACTTTACCTGCTCCCATTCGGAAGATGAGATGAGCTTCTCTTCGAATAATTGTTTGTTACGATCATAATTAGCTTTTGCACGATTAAGTTGCGACTCCGCCTGCAAAACGCGCGAGCGGGAATTTTCTAATTGTGCACGGGACGAATTAACGGTAGCGACAGATCGATCAACGTACGATTGATAAATATCCGGAAGAATACGTACGAGTAATTGTCCTTTCTTGACACGATCGCCTTCTTTCACATTTAACTCTACAATTTCACCGGAAACATCCGGACTGATCTTTACTTGTACTTCCGGCTGAATTTTTCCGCTGGCAGAAACCATCTCAGTGATATCACGCTTGGCAACTTGTTCTACGGCCACCTGCTTTTTATCTTCTCCACCTACCCAACCCATGCGTTTGCCTACAACTGCCAGCACAACAAGCACAACGACAGTGATAATTAGCCATTTCAATAATTTGGATTTACGTTTCATCGATGAATCAGAAGGTTAATGGTTTTCCCTGGTAAAAATCAAGTAGTTTCAGACGGAACAAATAGTCGTATTTAGCTTGTAAAAGGTTTGCTTCACCACGTGCAAGATTATTTACTGCAAGCGCAAACTCGTATGTATTGATCAAGCCCAATTCAAAACGTTGGCGACTAAAAGCTGAAGCTTCACGAAGACTGGCTACGCTTCGTAGATTAGCATCGTACTTGCGACGTCCTGAAAAAGCATCCAACACGGCTTGCTGAACACTTTTATACAAATTGTTGCGTGTTATCTCATCGTTGAGCTGTGATTGTTCCAATGCGATGCGCGCTCGTGTAATATTATTACGTGCCGACCAGTTGTTGAAGATGGGTAGCTGCAGCGTAACACCTAAACCTGTTCCTCTGTTTTTATCCAACTGCTCCCAAAACGGAACTTCAGTGAACGAAGTAATCGCATTCGGCTGAACAGTAAATACAGAATCACCACCTGAAGTATATCCGGAGGGGAATATAGAAGGAGGACCGAATGTAATATCAGATATCTGTCGGTTAGAAGTAGAATAATTGGTATTCCAATTGCCTGAGAGAAAAAGGCGTGGATATTGAGCTCCTTTAGCCGCAGACAATCCTTTGGCTGCTGCTAACCGGCGGAATTCGGATCCTTGTATTTCGGGCTGTGTGCGTAAGGCCGCGGCATAAATGAATTCGGGAGTAATGTCAGCCGGCAGTTCCGGTAATTCCAATTGCGATGGTTTTTCCAACCGAAAATCCTTGACCGTGTCTAGTTCCAATAACTGCAGCAATGAGAGCAGCGACTGATCAACCTGTGCCTGACCAGTTACTAGTGAAGCAGAATCGTTAGCAAGTTGCGCTTCGAGATCAAGTAAATTGGCTTTGGAAGCATTGCCAAGTTCATACATCCTGCGCATGCGTTTGGCCTGATCAGCCGTGGCCGCAACCTGCCCCAGCAGCACTTGATAAAGATCCTGATTGTAGAGCACCTGGAGATACGCTGCAACAACATTCAACGAAATATCGTTGCGTACTTTATCGAGCTCTTTCCTACTGGCCATATAATTGAGTTTACTCTGACTCAGCGTAGATTGCAATTGCAATCCTTGGAACAGAGAAACAGTTGCGCTCAATCCGAGATTGCTGGATTGAACTTCCTGGTTGGTGTAAATATTGGTGTATGGATCGATGAAGCGGCCCCAGTAATAGTTGTGACCGATTTGCCCGTTAAGATTGGGTAAAAAATTCGCATAACTCTGATCCTGTATCGACTTACTCTGATCAACATTAAGAGCCGATAAACGAACTTGGAGGTTATGTTCCAACGCATAATCAACGCACTTGGATAACGACCATTCATTTTGGGCGTTAGCCGATAGTTGAAGGAGTAAAAAGAGGAAGAATAGCGGGCGAAAAAACAGCTTCAGCATAGCGGCACGAAGGTAGCTAAAAGTACGCGAGGTTAAAAATGACAAATAGCACTCTAAAGCTCTATTTCGCCATTATTTGAATAAAAATACACACCCATTCGTGGTGCCGAAAAGTGTTAAAGGAATGAGTGTGTATCCGCTGCGATTCGGATGTGTGGAGCAAATCTCTTGTAGTGCACCATAATGAACGGTAAATAAGTACGTCGCAAAGGTGATATCAATTTTTGACAACTAAGGTCAAAAGCTTGACAACCCTAAAATTTATTTTCTATATTAGGGGTACGATGCACAACCAGCATAAGATTCTACGTGTTCTCCAGCTAATTACACTGCTAAAAGCCCGGCCGGCCAAATCCATTCGCCAACTGGGCGAGATCTTGTCCAGCAGCGACCGGACTGTTTACCGATATCTTGACTTATTGGAAGAATTGGGCTTTATAGTTCAACGCGACTCCGCCTTCCGCGTCTATATTGAAACACCCGAAGCGGATCGCCAAGAGCTGGTTTTCACCGGTGCCGAGGCGCAATTTCTACATGAATTGTTGCTGACTATTGGTAAGAAGAACAAACTAAGCGACGCGATCTTAAAAAAACTATATGTCAATTCCGACATACAAATTGCCGGAAATCTTCTGTTGCGTGCGCATTTGGGACAACTGGTTCAAAAACTGAACGAAGCCATTCAGCAGAAAAAACAGGTTATCTTAAAGCAATACCACTCTGCTAATTCAAATGGCATTAGCGACCGTATTGTAGAACCTATTCGTTTTACCGACAATTATGAAAATCTCGTAGCGTACGAGATCAATACAGGAAAAAATAAATATTTCAATATCGAGCGTATCACAGCTGTGGCCATTACTAAAAATAATTTCAAACATGCCACAAAGCACAAATACGAGCCGCATGATGTTTTCGGATTTGCGCTCAGCGGTAAAAAATTTGAAATCGATCTGACACTTTCGCTGCGCGCTTGCGTAATTCTCCGGGAAGAATATCCGTTAACTTCTGCTTGCATAAAACGAATTCCGGGAAGTACGAAATTCCACTTTAAAACTACTGTTTACGACTTGAAACCAGTCAGCCGTTTTATCTTAGGATTTTTAGGCGAAATAAAAATCAACGGCTCCTCTGCTTTCAAAAATCATATCCGCGAACAGCTCGCGAAGCATATTAAAATAAAGTGAGTTGATGTAAGCTCTCTTGTTAAGGCAATCGCATTCTCACACCCAGCGACGCACCCACAGCGGAATATCGCTGATCGATGCTGTTACCGGAATAAACAGCAACCAGTTGACGACGCCATTGTGGGTCTAAGTGTAAATACCAGCGGTTGGTCAACGCGTATTCAACGCCAACTCCCAGACGAACACTAACCATAAATCGATTAGTGGAAGATATTTCACTTAATGTTGTACTACCCGTTTCATCCGGCAATAAATAATATCCGCCGGTTTGGCTCAGCATGGCCGGAACAATCGCTCCATTAATGCCGAAGCCCCACTTTCCTTTTTTCAACGTGTAGCCAATGCTGACAGGAAGTTCAATATAAGTCCATTGAGCACGACCATTTTTGGCAGCGACAGATGCATCTGACGTAAAACGAATAACTGTATCTGTTACAACCGTCGAAACACTGTCAATAATGTTTGGTGTCAAATCGCGTAAGAAAACCTGATTACCACTTACATAAAGTGTATCGGTATTATCGTATAGATAAGACCACAACAGCGAGTCTTCGGTAACGGGCCGGTAACTGTATGCCGAGTAATTGGTCTTTTCACCGTATTGAGCATATTCCAAACCAAAACCGAAAGTCCAGTTGGTTTTCGATGTAGTTAAAACTTCCAGTCCGGCGCCATAGCCTACTGACCGCAGCTCTTCTGCCTTTCTGCGATTAACCCAATCCGGATAAGGCGCGGAAAGTGTTTTGGAGGTTTGATACGCAACGCCATAAACTCCGGCAAACCATTTTCGGGTTTCTACCGGTAGTAATGGTAATATCTGATTCTGTAAACTGTCTTTTACAAGGCTAACAAGAGTAGTATCCGTTGGAACTGCCGGAACCTTAGATATTTCCTCAGCTGCTTTTACCGTTTGAACTACTTCGAGATGCTTTTCTTCTGCTGCTGCTTTTTCAGTGACTGCCAATTCACTTTTTACGTCGTTTATAGTTGACGACTGAGAAACGCTATTGTTGTCCGCTTGATTTTTTGCAGTAGCAATTGCTGAATCCGACTTACTTTCATTTGCCGCGGCTGGAACATTAGTTGCCGCCGTTGGCTCATATTTAAATTGATTGCTATTTGTTGATACGACAGCTGCTGAAGAAGACGGTGTAGTACGCTTTATATTTTTACTTGAGTTTACTGAGGATAAACGATTATTGTCTTCAACTGACGAAGAATTAGTAGGATTAGATATAGCGTTT
The DNA here is from genome assembly GCA_041178685.1 of Bacteroidota bacterium. Taxonomy (GTDB): domain Bacteria; phylum Bacteroidota; class Bacteroidia; order AKYH767-A; family 2013-40CM-41-45; genus Pollutiaquabacter. The sequence goes on along the minus strand of JBEGUX010000006.1, from coordinate 1,727 downwards.
TCTTGAACAGAACGATCAACGTTTACTGGATTACCTAAGTTGCTGCTAGTTGAAGTAGTTGAATTAAAATTTGCTTTTACATTTTCAGATGGAGTTTCTAGCGAAGTCTTGCTATCAACTTCGACTACTGCTTTTTGAGAAGTAGCTACACTAGCTTGATTGTTAGTATAGCTCCACCACAATGAACCAACAAGTAATGCTCCTGCAAAAAAGAACCAGAGCAATCGTATTCTGCGCTTCGCGCGGAAGTGCTGCTCTAATTGTGGTTCGACTTTCTTCCACGAGGATTCGGGGTCGAGCTGAAAATTATTATCCGATGTTTTCATTGCTGGAAACGGTTAGATTTTTAGTTGCAGTAGGCCTTAATAGTTCTTGCAGTTGCTTTTTCGCACGATGCAAATGCACTTTGGAAGTATTGGGTGAAATATCAAGTAATGTGGCAATCTCATCGTGTTTATAGCCTTCAACAATGTGTAAATTGAAAACGGCTTTACCCATTGGAGGCAGTTGGTCAATAGCGTTGATCACATTCTCATTAGCCGAATCCGACCATTGATCGCTATCAAAAAAGGTTTCAGCGAATTGTTCTGTCTGAAAAGAATCGTCCATCAACTCACGATACTTTTTGTTTTTCCGGTATTCGTCGGTGATATGATTGAGTGCGATTCGGCGCACCCAAAGTTCGAAAGGAACAGCATTTTCTTTTTTAATAAAACTGCTCATTCCAACTATCATCTTGAAGAAAACAGCATTCAGGGTTGCTTCAACGTCCTCTTTATTGATATAGTAGCGTCTGCAAACTGAAAAAATAAAAGCAAAGCTCATCCGGTAGAGTTCCAGATGAGCTCTGCGATCATCTTTACAGCAACGCTGTAACAATTCTGTCGAGGGACGCATCAAAATATACGGATAAAAGAAAGCAGGAGATAAACTCCTGCCTTCCTACCACAAATTAAAACAGGAATTAATACTTAATCAGATTGCGGAAGCTTCTGAAGCCATTCGACTCCATCACTTCCAGCAAATAGGCGCCATTGGCCAATTGACCTAACTGTATAGTAGTAGTTGCAGCTTCCAGGTTGCCGGACATAACAGCTGCACCTTGCAGTGTATAAACACGGTAAGACGCCGTTCCAAATGCATTGGCATCACGTTCAATCGTCAACATATTAGTAACCGGATTCGGGTAAGCGGTGAAACGAAGCGGCTGGATATCATCGTTGATTCCTGCAGCTAAAGCAGCCGGAGAAACAACCGATATAGTGAATCCCGGCAATGAGCGGAAGATATAACCCATAGAGTCGACGGAAATGGTATCGCAATACGTATCGGAGCATCCGTTGTTATCAGCAACCGTCAAACACAGGTTATAAGAACCTATACTGGCATATTGATGACTTGGGTAAGCCTGATTAGAAGTAGTGCCATCACCGAAATCCCAGGTGAAACTCAAGTTCATGCCGCTGCTGAAGTTGACAACTGCCAATTGATAAGGCGCTAGTTGAACAGTCGCAAAGAAAGCCTGACAACCTGGATTTACGATCACTGAAGTGTCAGCCTGTACCATTGCACAATAGGTATCAGTACAACTCCCATCATTGATAGTCAAGCAAACCGTGTAGAAACCCGGTTGAGAATAGGTATGCTGCGGAAAGCGTAGCATCGAAACAGGCGAACCGTCACCAAAATCCCATGAATAACTTGTTGAAGGCGATATTCCGGTTGAC
>JBEGUX010000005.1:0-3681 GCA_041178685.1 Bacteroidota bacterium | reverse complement strand
AGACGTGCGGCCGTTGTAAGTATTCTCTTCAATGATATAGCAAACATCAAAAGGAATACGTCGGGAGATGAACGGATAAAATTGTCCCATCTGAAAAGCGATACCATCAAATCCGAAACGCGTCGTCTCATTTTCCGCAAGGTTCAACTTGAGGTGATTATTACCAACAATGCGTGACATTCCTGTATCGCGAACACTTTCGGTGCGGAATACAGGGCTCATGTTTCCCGGACCGAATGGTGCAAACTGTTTGAGTACAGCATAAAATGCCGGTGTGATTTCTGATAGTTTCAGGTCGGCATCTATTTCAATTTCCTGAACGAGCATACGCTCTTCTATAGTTGAGCCAACCAGCTCCTCGAATCGATCGGTGAATGCAGGAAGATTTTCAATCTTCAATGTCAACCCGGCAGCATACATGTGACCACCGAACTGTTCCAGCAAATCGGAACAAGATTCAATGGCATTGTAGATATCAAAATCTTTGACCGAACGCGCACTGCCGGTGGCCATGCCGTTGGACTCTGTAAATACGATGGTTGGACGGTAATAACGTTCCATCAATCGGGAAGCGACAATACCGATAACGCCTTTGTGCCAATCGGGGCGGAAGAGAACCGTTGTTTTCTTTCGGGCAAACTGTGCATCTTCCTGAATTAAGGTAAACGCTTCCTGCGTTATTTTGAGATCAAGACTTTTACGTTCTGTGTTGTGCTCGTTGACACGGATACTGTTGGTCAGCGCCTCCGCGGAGGTTGGAGAAATCAGAAGGTCTACAGCGTGACGCGCATCATGAATTCGACCCGCAGCATTGATGCGTGGACCAATGGTGAATACCAGATCACTTACTGATAAATTATAGCGCTGAACAATCGATCCGTCTTTTTCCTGAAACTCTTGTTTTTTGAGATTGTTCAGCTTGAGAATCGCCTCTACACCCGGACGAGGGTTTGCGTTAAGTTGAAGCATACCGTAATGAACCAATATACGGTTCTCATCAACGATAGGAACAATATCTGCAGCAGTGCTGATGGCTACGAGGTCAAGATATTTACTTACTTCTTCAAACGGAATACCGTACTGATGTGCATAGCCTTGAATGAGTTTGAATCCGATTCCACAACCTGAGAGCTCATCAAAAGGATACTTATCATCGCTGCGCTTAGGGTCAAGCACAGCTACAGCATCGGGTAAAACATCACCGGGCCGGTGATGATCGCAGATGATGAAGTCGATTCCTTTCGATTTAGCATACTCGACCTTATCAATCGACTTTATACCGCAATCCAAAGCAATGATTAAACTAAACTCATTATCTGCAGCGAAATCGATGCCTTGCGTAGAGATACCATAACCCTCCTTGTAACGGTCCGGCAAGTAATAATCAACGTTTGTATAAAAAGAATAGATGAACGAATAGACTAACGCTACGCTGGTGGTACCATCAACGTCGTAATCGCCATACACCATGATACGTTCGCCATTGTCGATCGCTTTTTTCAGACGGGCAACGGCTTTGTCCATATCCTTCATCAGGAACGGATCGTACAATTCAGAAAGTTCAGGACGGAAAAAATTGCGGGCTTTTTCAAAACTGTTAACTCCGCGTTGTAAAAGCAAGTTAGCCAGTACCGGATTAATATTTAACTCGGCAGCCAAAGCATCAGCTTCAGACTTGGAAGCCTGCGCCTTCAATGCCCATCTCTTTTCCCTGATTTCCAAATCCAACATATTCACGTAAACGTTCTACAAAAATAAACAAAAAAGCTGCCGTTATCCGGTCAGCAATCCAGATGCTTTACAGCGGATAGATTATTCAAAAGCGTTCAATCCGGTGACATCGTAACCGGTAATCAACAAGTGAATATCGTGTGTCCCTTCATAGGTTACCACCGACTCCAGGTTCATCATATGACGCATGATCGGATACTCGCCAGTAATTCCCATTCCACCATGCATTTGACGTGCTTCACGCGCCACTTCTAAGGCCATGTTTACGCTATTACGTTTTGCCATGGAAATTTGAGCAGGCGTTGCACGATTTTCGTTCTTTAAAACACCCAGACGCCAGCACATCAGCTGAGCTTTGGTGATTTCAGTAATCATCTCCGCCAACTTTTTCTGCTGCAATTGAAAGCCGCCGATTGGGCGACCAAACTGAACGCGTTCTTTAGAATAGCGAAGAGCAGAGTCGTAGCAATCCAATGCGGCACCGATGGCGCCCCATGAAATACCATAACGAGCAGAGTTCAAGCAGCCGAGCGGGCCTTTTAATCCCTTCACGTTAGGCAATAGATTTTCTTTAGGAACCTTGACATTATCAAACACCAATTCGCCCGTGGCACTGGCGCGCAGCGACCACTTCCCGTGAGTTTCAGGTGTTGAAAATCCTTCCATTCCGCGCTCCACGATAATTCCACGGATGACGCCTTCTTCGTCTTTCGCCCAAACTACTGCGATATCTGCAAAAGGAGCATTACTGATCCACATTTTAGATCCATTCAACAAGTAATGATCGCCTTTATCTTTTATGTTAGTGAGCATTCCACCCGGGTTGGAACCATGATCCGGTTCAGTGAGACCGAAGCAACCCATAAACTCTCCGGAGGCAAGTTTGGGTAAATATTTCTTACGCTGCTCTTCACTTCCATACGTGTATATCGGATACATCACGAGCGAACTTTGAACGGATGCAGTAGAACGAAGTCCTGAATCGCCGCGCTCCAATTCCATCATAATAAGTCCATACGCAATCTGATCCATTCCACCTCCGCCATATTCAACGGGAATGTACGGACCAAAGGCACCAATTTCGGCCAGGCCTTTGATCCACTGTTTCGGAAATTCAGCGCGCTGACAATAATCTTCTACGATTGGCGACACCTCACGCTTCACCCATTCGCGAACGCTTCCGCGCACCAATTTGTGTTCTTCGGTTAAGAGGTCATCGACAAGGTAATAATCGTGGTATTGAAAACGGTCTTGTGCCATATAATTGAGTTCGTTTATGTATCGAATGAGGTTGCAAAGGTAAAAATAAGCTGTCGAGCTATCCTTATCTGCCTACATTCAACATAAAAAAACCACGTTTGTTGCGAATTTTAAGCAAAAATAGAAATTAGGGAATAGCACTTTAAAAACATCATTTTAATAATATGATGCTATTTCAATGCTTTTGAAATTAAATTGCCTTGCCACCGTTTATGTTTGACGCGCAGAAATTAGCCTTCACAGCGAAAACGCCGCCGTTTGTCACAATCTGACTGAACGGTTCATTTTTTTCTCTAATTTCGGCACAATTCTGAAAGTAGAATGAATTCCAACACTAAAAAACCGGGAGGCTCACAAGTCTACCTTTTACTGATTAGCGCATGCCTTGCAGCACTGGTAGTCAGTACGGTAGGTTCGTGGTTTTTTTATTCCCGTTGGGACGAATTAAGCGATCAGTATTCGGCCATTGTTTCCCAAAACAACGCCACATCGATCCAACTGGACCAAATCGAAACGGAATTCCAGCGCATTTATCCGGATTTATTGGTTTTACGCGATCCCGACTACCGTTCCATCACCATGGATCCGGTGGATAACTCGCGGCGCGACCATTGTCGTATTTTTTGGAATTCTTATACACGTAAAGTGTTCTTTGATCCACTTTCCCTTTCATCTCCGGATAGTGGAAAA
>JBEGUX010000004.1:0-3921 GCA_041178685.1 Bacteroidota bacterium | reverse complement strand
AGCAATATTATAAAAGACGGACGACCCACATGTTGCGCGGTGCGATTGCTTTGGATAGCTTATATGCATTGATTCAGAATAAATCAAATTCTGAAAAGGAAAAACAAAAACAACAGATGATTCTGAATATTGTCACATCGCTTGATACACTAAAAAATTCCGGCGGCGAAAAACTTTCTGAGCGATTTAAAAAGCAACTGCCCAACAATACCTTGTTCATGTCGTACATCCGATACGAATCAAGACAAACGGATTTTCAACAAATTTATCAGCAGCAATTCCATTCTGATATCCATAAAATGATTGAATTTTACCGCATAAATTTTCCTTTTCTCTGATTGTGTTAAGGGATTATTAATGAATTGTTAAGAAGTGTTCCGTAACTTTCAGGTCATGGCTAAAGCAAATACATTTGATTCGAAACCACAGGAAGAAATGGCTAAGCCCGAATACAAAATCCTGGCTGTCGATGATGATGACTCCATTCTCGAATTGCTGAAATACAATCTTGATAAGGCGGGCTATGAAGTTAAAACTGCATCCGACGGTGAGCAGGCCATTGAAATTGCACGTCGGTTCAGGCCCAATCTGGTGCTGCTGGATATCATGATGCCAAAGATGGATGGCGTGGAAACCTGCCGTCAGCTCAGAACCATTCATGAACTGGCAGGAACATTCATTGTCTTCCTTACAGCCCGTTCAGAAGAATACTCAGAGGTTGCAGCCTTTGATGTTGGTGCGGATGATTACATTAATAAACCAATCAAGCCGCGCGCCCTGTTAAGCCGTATCCACGCAATTTTACGTCGGGGAACCAAGGGTTCTTCAAGGCCCAACGTGTTGTCATTTGGGGCACTGCAGATTGACAGGACTAGCTATACCGTATCAGTTGGTGATAAAGCTATTGATTTGCCCAAGAAGGAATTTGAGCTGCTGTATTTCCTTGCCCAGCACCCCAACAAGGTTTTTAGCCGTGAAGATCTTTTGCATCATATCTGGGGCGCTGATGTCTACGTACTGGCTAGAACGGTTGATGTCCATGTAAGAAAGGTTCGTGAAAAGATCGGAGAAGACTATATTTCGACTGTAAAAGGTGTGGGATATAAGTTCAATGAGATTTAAAGCAGGATTTTTTGACGGCTGGTTGCTGGCGCTTTTCGTAGCGGTGCTTATTTCTGGCATTACTGTTTTTATTTTGAGTAAAACCCACGGCTTTGCCGTTGTTGATATTCTCCCGGCCGGCGTAACGGTATTCTGGTCATCCTTTTTAATTGTACTCGCTTTTCTGGAGCTCGTGGTGCTGCGTGAGGCTAAGCGCATCATTCAGCTCACCAGAAAAATGAAAAAGAAAAAGGAATCTGACTCGGAGGTTCTCGTGGTAGAACGTCCGGGGTTATTTAATCCGATGCGACGGATGTATGAGGAGGTATTTACCTTCACTACCAATAAGGAACTGGAAATTGAAACCCTGACCAAAGCTGAAAATTTCCGTAAGGAGTTTGTTGCCAATGTCTCACATGAATTGAAAACACCGCTGTTTGCTGCGCAGGGTTTTATCCATACGCTGGTCGATGGTGCAGATAAGGATGAGAAGGTTCGGCGTAATTTTTTAAACAAGGCAGCAAAGTCGCTCGACGACCTCGATGAACTGGTTCAGGATATTTTAAAATTATCCCAGCTTGAAGCGGGAGAGATCCGAATGAAACTGGAGCCACTTGATATGGAGGCACTGGTCCTGAAAATAGAGGAGAAATTCAAATCGCTCGCAGCTAAAAAAAGTATATCCCTGCGGGTATACAAATCCAAGGTCAGGCCATTGGTTCTGGCCGATAGCAAATGGATTGCTCAGGTTGTTTCAAATCTCGTTTCCAATGCCATCAATTATTCACCGGAGGGATCCGAGGTGGAAGTACAATTCAAGGTTTCCAGAAAACAGGTTGTTACTGTGGTGGAAGACCACGGAGAGGGTATTGCGCCGGTTCACCTCAACCGGATCTTTGAGCGGTTTTACCGGGTAGACAAGAGCCGGAGCAAGGAACATGGCGGTACCGGACTGGGTCTGGCTATTGTAAAGCATATACTTGAGTTACATCACTCACGTGCCGAGGTAAGCAGCGATCCTGGTAAAGGTTCTGTTTTCAGTTTTGCCCTAAGTCGTGTAAAAGAAGATTAACTTGCGGGCAAATGGTATTAAGCGACTGCCTGCTGTGGGAGGATGATGACTTTCTGGTCATTGACAAGCCTTCCGGAATTTCGACCCTCAGTGACCGAAAAGATTCAGTTCATGTGTTAAGCCTGGTTAAGGCCCGCTATCCGGATGCCAGTGTGGGCCACCGGCTGGATAAAGATACATCCGGTGTGCTGGTTGTGGCAAAGCACGCCGAAGCTTACCGGTTTATCGCCATACAGTTTGAGGAGCGGCAGGTTCAAAAATATTATCATGCCATAGTGGATGGTAAACCTGACTATAAGGATCAGGTTGTTGACGCACCAATTGAGAAGCTGGGTGATGGCAGTGTACGGATTGGCCGGCGAGGTAAGCCCTCACTGACCGTTTTTAATACCCTGGAAACCTTTAAAAAACACACCCTGGTTCAAGCACAGCCGGTAACCGGCAGAACCCATCAGATCAGAATCCATCTCAGCCTGCTTGGAACCCCCATAACCGGTGATGAAACTTATGGAGGTAAGCCATTTTTACTTTCAGAAATAAAAAGAGGATATAAAACAGGAAAAGCCGGGGAAGAGCGCCCATTGATGACCAGAATGGCCCTTCATGCGAAAAAAATTCAATTTCAGGCTTTAAACGGCCATCCTGTTAGCTGTGAAGCACCTTACCCAAAGGACTTTAAAGCATTACTTAACCAGTTACGACAGAACATTTCCTGAAATTGGTCGGCGGACTTTGTTTTTCAGCAATTTGAGTCTACTTTTGTGTCCCTTTTCAAAAAGGGGCTAATTTTTGATTTAAATACATTTTAAAGTGGATCATAACAGTTATAAAACCGCCAACCTGAACAAGGCAACTGCAGAGAAGACCTGGGTTCTGGTGGATGCAAAAGATCAGGTATTAGGCCGCGTTGCCAGCCAGATCGCAAAAGTTATTCGCGGAAAGCATAAGCCGGGCTACACCCCGCACATGGATTGTGGTGACAATGTTGTCGTAATCAATGCTGCACTGGTGAAAATGACCGGTAAGAAGTGGACTGACAGAGTCATCTTTACCCACTCCGGTTACAACGGCGGTCAGAAAGAATTAACACCGACCATGATTCGGGAAAAGCATCCTGAACGTTTAATCGAGCATGCCGTTCGCGGAATGCTGCCAGGAAATCGTATCGGAAGGAAGTTGTTCACCAACCTGCATGTTTATGCAGGTGCAGAACATCCGCACGCGGCTCAGGAACCAAAACAAATCAAGTTTTAAGGAAAAGGAATGGAAAGAACCAACACAATCGGCAGAAGAAAGACGTCCGTAGCACGTGTTTATCTGACTCCGGGAAAAGGACAAATTATTGTCAATGACCGTGAATTCAAAGAATACTTCAAATCTGAGATCCACCAGATTCTTGTTAAGCAACCATTTACCTTGCTTGAGCAGGATGGTCACTATGACGTAACCGTTAATGTAGAAGGTGGCGGCGAGAAAGGCCAGGCAGAAGCAATTCGTCTGGGTATCGCCCGTGCATTGGTTGACATCAATGCCGAAGTGAAGGGCTCCTTAAGAAAAGAAGGCTTACTCACCCGCGATAGCCGTATGGTTGAACGCAAGAAGTTCGGCCGCAGAAAGGCGAGAAGAAGATTCCAATTCAGCAAGCGTTAATCACCGATATAACAATGGCAGCAAAACTGACAAATCAACAATTGATGGATGCAGGTGTTCATTTTGGACACCTTACCAGAAAGTGGAACCCGAAGATG
>JBEGUX010000003.1:0-5681 GCA_041178685.1 Bacteroidota bacterium | reverse complement strand
GAATAACCGGACGTTTAAAATGTTCTACCAGATAATTTTCGTGTTCCTTTTGAAGGTCTGTTCCCCAGGATACCGGAAACTCAAACTTTTGTCCGCACGACTCCAGGATTTCAATGGCTTTGGTATACGTCAGGCGTTCGAATGGATGATCAACGACAGATTGTAATCGTGCAATCAATCCCTTGTCGTACATGCTATTCAAAAACTCGAGATCGTCTTTACATGTGTCCAGCGCATAGCGAACGAGGTATTTCAAAAAATCTTCCGCCAAATCCATGTTATCCTTGATGTCGTAGAACGCCATCTCTGGCTCAATCATCCAGAACTCAGCTAGGTGACGTGGCGTGTTGGAATTTTCAGCTCTGAAAGTTGGACCAAATGTGTAGATGAGTCCAAGTGCCATGGCGCCAAGCTCTCCTTCGAGTTGTCCTGAAACTGTCAGGTTGGTTGCTTTGCCAAAGAAATCTTCTTTATGGTTTATACTTCCATCCGGATTTTTTGGAAGATTGTGTAAATCAAGTGTTGTCACCTGAAACATTTCTCCAGCACCTTCCGCATCGGAACCAGTAATGATGGGAGTGTGCAAATAATAAAAGCCACGATCATTAAAATATTTGTGTACAGCAAATGCCATATGGTGACGGATCCGGAAAACTGCTCCAAACGTATTCGTCCGTGGACGCAAGTGCGCAATCTCACGCAGAAATTCCATTGAGTGTCCTTTCTTTTGCAATGGGAATGTTTCGTCAGCTTCTCCCAACACATGAATCTCATCCGCCTGAATTTCTACTGACTGTCCTTGACCTTGGGAAGCAACGAGCTTGCCTTTTACAGCAATACATGCACCGGTGGTCACCTTTTTGATGGACTCTTCCGAAAACTTTTCCATGTCAGCAACAACTTGGATATTGTGAATGATTGAGCCATCGTTCACGGCGATAAATGCGACTTGTTTGTTGCCGCGGCGGGTTCTAACCCAACCGCGCACTTCAGTGGCTTGCCCTTTTCCTTCGGTTTTCAATAATTCAGCTACACGCGTGGTAATCATAGACGAAATAGATTTTGAATGTAAAAAAACGGAATTTTAGGGGGTTTGACAAATGGAATCGGCAAGAAGAACAAACATATGAACGTGTAAATACGGAAGCAGAATCCTAAAAATGCAGCGATTAATTGATGACCTTTCCATTGGATTATGTCTGTAGCAAGAGTTTCCCGCATTACACTTTATCCTGTTAAATCGCTGGACGGCATTGATGTGAGTACTGCAACCGTAACGGATGCGGGAGCGCTACTTCACGACCGGCAGTATGCTATTTTTGATGCAAACGGGAAAATTATCAATGGGAAAAATACACCCTCGATACATAGTCTGCGGGCAACATTTGACCTTGAAAAAATTGAAATAACACTATCGCAAAACGGAAAATCTGCCGAGTCGTTTCATTGGAATGATGACCGACAACGCTTAAATGCTTACTTGTCCGATTTTTTTTCTCAACCGGTTCGGGTAGAAGAAAATCTTAACGGAGAGTTTCTCGATGATCCGGAGCAAAGTAAGTTTACTTTAGTATCGAACAATAGTCTTTGTGCTATTGCTGATCACTTTTCAATAAGTATTGACGAGTGTCGCCGGCGTTTTCGAGCTAACATTGAAGTGGACGGTGTTCCTGCCTTTTGGGAAGAATCATTAGTACGGCCACAAAAAATGCGTGTTCCTTTTAAAATTGCAAATGTTCTAGCTGCCGGTGTAAAACCTTGTCCGCGTTGCGTCGTTCCCTCGAGAAACCCTGATACCGGAGAGGCGATGCATTTATTTCAGAAAGAATTTGCTGCATTACGAAAAACCACACTTCCTGCATGGAGTCCGTTGGAAACATATGGTAATTTTTATCAATTAGCGGTCAGTTGCATTTTTTTACCGCGTCAAAAAGGTTCTCGTATTTCGCGGAACGACGAAGTTTCTGTATGATAATTGCCATAGAACTGATAATTGTCATTACGCGCGCATTGCATTGCGCATAGATTTGGAGAATAAATTTTTTCTTATGAAGAAAATTCTCCTGCTTTTTTCTGGCGTGATGATTTTACAAAGTTGCTTTGATGTAAAGCCAACAACTTTTCGGCGTACGTATAAAGATGCCAATGAACTGATTCATAGTACGCCGAAGCTGAGTACGGTTCCTTTTCTGAAAGCACATATGAAAGATGGTAGTGTCTACATTTTGTCTGATACCTGGACGCAGGATACGATAACCGGAAATATTACCGGTAATGGTAAGCATTTTGATTTTAATCGTCGGTTGATGAAGGAAGGTGTTTTTGAAATTCCATACGATAGTCTTGCGCTTTTTGAAACTAATAATCAGTTGCAAAATATGGACGAGGAATTTTCCTCCACACTACGTGCACTCACGGTTACAAATCTTATTGTTACTACTATCTGTATCACTAATCCAAAGGTTTGCTTTGGTTCTTGTCCGACATTTTATTTGTGCCCTACTGAAAATGTCCATTATTCAGCTGCAGAAGGATTTTCAAATGCCATTGCTCCATCGTTGGAATATGCGGATATCGACGCATTGGGAAATGTAAATGTGGGGAATGAACCATTTCAATTGACAATGAAGAACGAAGCACTGGAAACGCATTGTGTTAATTCAATTGGCGTATATGCAGTTCCTGTCGAACACGGCTATCGCACCTGCCATACCAATCATGATGAGTTTTATCGTTGCAGCCGGGAGGTTATGCCCTTCAAAGCGGTCGCAGCAGAGGGAACTATTTTGCGGCAAGTGGCTTACGATGATAAGCTCGAACGATTCAGCGTATCCGATTCGTTCAATATGGCTTCTAAGGAAGAAATATTTTTAGATTACCATCTTCCTGATCAGACAGCTAATTCGGTCGGAATGCTATTGGATTTTCGCCAATCCATTATGACGACATTTCTCATTTATAATGCAATCGCTTATATGGGCGACGAGGTAGGCGATGTGTTTGCACGAATGGAGAATGGCGAGAATTTAAGCGAACGTTTAAAAAATGGAATTCAGAAAGAGTTAGGCGGCATAGAAGTTTATCTCAAGAATAATAAATCACAGAAGTGGGAACTACAGGGAACATTTTATGAAACTGGCCCAATCGCCATCAACTCGCAATTGATTCCGTTTAGTAAACAAAATTTATCCGGTACGGTATCGGTAAAGCTCCGCTTGAACAAAGGATTGTGGCGCATTGATCGAGCAGCGTTGGCCGTGATTGATAAAAAAGTAGAGCCGGTAAAATACACGCCAACGCGTGTTCTTCGAAACGGGGAGATCGACGTGAAAGCAATAAGTCAATTGTCTGATGCAAACCGACATCTTATTTCAGAGCCAGGAGATGTTTACACTCTATTTTTCGATAGTATTCCTGCGCAATCGGAGATGGACTTATTCCTTCGTTCGGAAGGTTATTATTGGGAATGGATGCGCGACTATTGGCTGAAAGAGAAAAATATGACGGAGTTGCGGAAAATGATTTTGCGGCCGGCAGCCTACTTGCGCCAACAGGCGAAATCATACAAGCAGTATGAGAATCAGATAGAGGAAGAGTTTTGGAATTCACGAATTGAAGGCAAAATATTTACACGTAATGAAAAATAATATTTTCTTACTGCTGCTACTTTTAGCGATTCTATTAAACGGATGTGCAACTACAGAAACTGTAACATATCTTCCTAAACGCGACTTTGTAGGGAAAGAGACGAATGGGTCAATGATTTTTCTGCGCAGCCGACAAGCGGATTTTATTGAAGGAGAATTAATAGCAGTTGAAAATGATTCTGTATATATTCTTACGAAGTCGCAGTTTACTCCGTGTGGAAAATTAAAAGCTGTGGCAAAAACTGATGTAGCGGGTTATACACTTCGTTTTGCTGATTCGAAAAACTATTCCTGGACGATTCCTGTATTTACCATTATTTCGTTAACACACGGCTTATTTGCGATAGTAAGTTTGCCCATTAACTGGATGGTAACCGGCTCTCTTTCCAGCGCTGCTAATAGATCAGCTACCTATACCATGAGCAGGCTTAAAATCGATGATCTGTATTCATTCTCCAGATTTCCACAGGGAATACCATCTGAAGTTGATAAAACAGCATTACGCTTAAATTTACCGCAATGCACCGGCAATTGAGCAAAGTTTAATTTTTAACAAGTCGCAGCACGTTGCTGCCGGCATTTGTAATTATCCGTGCGAAATAAATTCCGTTTGATTCATTGGATAGATTCACCTCTTTTAAATCGTTATTCTCAAATGATTTTTTTACAACGGTACGTCCCTGTATATCCGTAATAATTATTTCAATAGACGTAAGTGCATCTTGCAATTTAAATGTAAAAATTCCGTTAGAAGGATTTGGAACAACATTAACGTAGATAGATGAGTTAATGGGCTTGATGCCGGTACTGGACGAGCATCCTGTAGAGTTAAAGAGCAATGAACGTTGTGTATTCAAAGCGGCTTGCATACGTGCGGTTTGCCCATGAGTGAACATTACCATGCAAGCATCGTCCGTATAATCCATATAATTCATATACATCGAACTTGGATCGGTGTTATTGCAACGTCCGCCGGATTGGTTCGTTTGAGGGTAAGATGGGCAGCCGTAATTTTCACCTTTTTGCTGAGGCGTATCCGCTACATAATCATCAGCGCTACAATTCGGTTCGTCCGCCCATATGTGTTCTAAATTAAACCAGTGTCCCACTTCGTGAGTTACTGTCCTGCCTTTATTGAAAGGCGGTGTAACTGTACCCAATGTTCCAAAGTATTGCGGATCAACAACGATGCCGTCTTGATTCGGGTTGACAGTGCCTGGAAGATAAGTGTAGCCAAGCGTACTGCCACCATCAATATCGCACAACCAAAAGTTAAGGTAATAACTGGAATTCCATGCATTCAATCCACCCTGGTTATAGTTATAGTAGCGATTGCCGTTCCCTATACGATTGATAGAAACTTGTCTGCGTTCAATTCCGGTAGTAGGATTTCCATTAGGATCGGTGTCTGCTAAGCAAAACTGTATTTGAACGTTGGACATCAACGGTTTGAATGCCGCCGGAGTTATGGTCGTATCCGCATTCCGTAATCCATAGTCATCATTGAGCACTTCCAGTTGCGAAAGTATTTGTGAATCGGAAATGTTTTGTGTTGCATTTTGATAAAGCACGTGTATCACCACAGGAACAGTAATGATGACCTGTCCGGTACGATTGTTTCGTTGAAACTGGCCCTCATTAATCCATTGTTGAATCTGTTCTTCCATTTGAAGTCGACGATTTAGTAAAGAGGGATCATTGGCAACAGCTTGTAGATAACGATCATGCGTACCGCAATGGCGTATTACTTGCGCACCAGCAAGTTGTGCGGTAAATAAAAGGATAACCTGGAGATATAAATATTTTTTCATAGTATAAGTTCCTACGTAAAGATGAGTTATTTGTTTTGTAAAACCACGCCGATTTTTTAAATAAACTTCATGAATTTCAACCAATACACCGCATAATCTATACTAAAAATTCGTTTTTTCCTAAACATAGGTGTTCGCATTGATTTATTTTATTCCTATATTTCAGTTTTAATTCCGTAGTATGAAAAAGACACTTATTATTTTATTCTCTCTCGGCATTCTT
>JBEGUX010000002.1:0-12144 GCA_041178685.1 Bacteroidota bacterium | reverse complement strand
ACAAACTGCGCACGTTGCAGAAGCAATACAATATCGAAGTTTAGACCGTGATGGTTGGGCAGGATGAGCAGCTATAAAAAAAGCCCGGCGAACCGGGCTTTTATCAATCAATTAACTTATTAATTATTGATTAACGACTTTAGAAGTGAGAACTTGCTGGCCGTTAACTACACTTCTGATGAGGTAAATTCCGGTTGAAAGTTCAGACGTTTCGAAAACGAATTGATGTTTTCCGGCGCTGAGTCGTTCGTTGTGCAGGGTGCGAACAACCTGTCCATTTAAGCTCAATATATCAATACGGACATTTTCGGAAGTTGGGAGCTCCACATTTCCAACGAGCACTCCCTGGTTGATGGTCCAGTTGCCGCTGGCTTGATTTTCAGGATCGTCAATTCCTACGGAACGATTAACATAGATTTGGAACGTCTCATCAAGGTAGAAGGTAAATCCACTGTGTACTTCACCAACGCGGAAAGAGGTAATGTAAGGCTGATTGCTTCCTTGGCTGGCTATAGGCGACCATATGAAATCGCCAGTTACAGTTCCATTATTGATGGACGTTGTAAATACCGGTTGATTCGATGGTAACATAAACGCGCTTCCGTTGGCAGTGATGGAAAGTAAATCATTGTCTACTGGATCAGATGCGACGACGTTCAGATGTAAAGTTGTATTTGGGTTAACACGGATAATTCTGCCTGATGTAGGTGTAATATTAGAGGTGAAGTTGAACAAGCGTGGTGAATTGCTTGGGCCAACTACGATAATCTGCATGTCGCGACGTATTTCACCAATTTTTACACCACCACGATATTCATCAACAGCTACGGAGACAACAAAGTGTCCCATAGTGTTGGGTAGGAAAGAGATTTCTCCGGTGACAGGGTCAAGTGCGAAGGGTTGGGTAGTATCGCTGAATGGTAATACATATGCCGGGATATTTACGTAGATAGGATTTGTTCCCAATTCCGATGGGACATCCAACCGCCAGGCAATAGAATCGCCATCAATATCAAACGGAAGAGAATTGTACGTGAAAGGAACTCCCAGCTGTGCAATTGGAATAGGAGGATTCAGGAATACTGGCGTTGAATTAGCACTATCGACATGAACTTTGGTATAAAGTAACATCGAATTAGAACCTGGATTCGGCAAATTGAGAATGGCTGCGTTGCGGCAGCAGTTGTCCCAATAAATCAAATAATCTCCGGCAGCAGGGAATGTATAGTTAAATTGATAGGTATACTCTTCAACGCCATTTCCAAAATTAACCGCAGCCGGTACAGGAACAGTATCTGTTGTAGGAGAATTGCCAGTAGATGTATCCGAAGAAATAAGAATCTCTTCCGTTGCATACATCGGAATGCCGGTCGTATCACGGTAAAGAGTCATAGTAATCTGATAGTCATAGCCTGTGCCCAGCCAAGACGCGGTGATTTGACCGCCCATCAAGTGAGAAGCGGATGCGCTTAGACTAATGATTGAAAAAAGCAGTGCGTAAAGTAATTTTTTCATGGTACCTGTGGTTTATAGCAGACAATGTATAATAAAAAATTAATTCGCCCAATCTAATAAGGCGAATCCAATCAATTTGATTGATTATACCTAAACAAAAAAGGCTGTCCCGAATTGGAACAGCCTTTTTTATTGAAAAAAGCAGAATTACTGCTTGATAAATTTCGCTGTAGCTACTACGCCGTTTACTTCCGTTTTAACCATATAGGTGCCGGAAGGAAGAGAAACGTTTAATTGAGTGTTGTTGATACCTTTTGCAGCGAATAAGTTCTCATTGCTGAAAACATTACGGCCCGTGATATCGAAGATTTCAACAGACAATTTGCCACTACGCTCAGTCGTGAAACGGAGGTTCATAGCATTGTCGCTAACTTGTGAAACAGTAAGGTTCAATGATGTTCCATTTAGCTCGCTGATAGCTGCTGTGCTGCACAATGGATCTCCAGGAGGAAGTACTTCGATAGCAATGGATGTACCTGTGTAGGTGCAGAGTGGATCGAGGATAAGGTCTTGTAAGAATTGAGGAGCAGAGCCCGTTGCATTTCCAAACACAACAGGTGTCCAGTAGTAAGTGCCGTATGGCGTTAAGCTGCCAATGAATGCATTGTCGTTGATGAAAGCAACGCCGAAGGTGGCTGGAGCAGGGAATGCAAAGGTGTAAGTAGTTACGAGACTTGGATCGTTCAAAGGATCGCTGTTGCCGGTAATGTCTGCATTGGAAATTATCCAGCTAACGCCTGCAAAGTCACCGATAGTTGGAGCGTAAATTCCGCTAGCGGTGATGATTGTAGTATCGCCTTCGCAAAGGAAAGTGTCAGTAGCTGCTGTGATACCTGGAGAGATATTAGCATCTCCGCAAGAAACAGGAGCGATAATGGTGTATTTGTAAATACCACCTTGAGTCGCACTGGCTGTGAAGCCGCCGGTCCACATGTGGGTGCTGTCATAAATTCCAAGAGCCGTACGCTGAGTACCTGTTTCAATATCTACCCAGGTTGCACCGCCGTCATCGCTATAAGAAGATCCTGTAAGACCGGTAGCAGCACCGGTACTAACCAGTTTAGATGCAGTTCCGGGAACGTATTTTACATCAGAACCCCAGAAGTTTCCGGTTGGTGTAAGTGTAGTCCAGGTTGCACCGCTGTCGGATGTGGTTTTTACCGTATTTACACCTGCAGCTGAATAGAGGCGAGCGATACCGCTGGTTTCACTGTAGAATGCGATATCGATTGCACCATTGGTTGGAACAGTGATGCCGGTAGCAGATACCTGCCAGGTCAGACCGCGGTCGTGGGAGCGGTAAACACGTCCTTTTTGGGTGTCAAACCACACGTTGTCGCCAATCACACTATAGTGACCAACGATACCATATTCACCTGAAAGAGGAGCTGGGATATTAGCTTGCGGAACACGAGTCCACGTATCACCTCCATCATTGGTGGTGAAGATTTCATAATAACCACCTAATGGATCGCCCATAGCGAAGCCATCTAGATTATTCCAGAAATGCACAACGTTCGGGAAGGAAGCTCCGGTAGGGTACATAGTTCCAACTCCGCATTGTGTCCAGGTAGCACCACCATCAACTGTTCTCCAGATTCCACCGCCTGTAGTTGCGTTGGCATCATAGAACACAGCGAAAGCTGTATCGGCACTTACCCCATGGATCATGGACCAGTCGTACGATGCAGGAACTGGAATTGTACCTGAAGTCCAGGTTGCACCACCATCGGTAGTACGGGAGAAATCCTGACGGTTTGCACCACCGCCGGATCCGTCGTATGCACAAATCCACACGATGTTAGAGTCAACGGTGCTGACATAACGCACACCGGAAGAGACAGGGACAAAGCCGGAATTTTGCTCGATCCAAACTGCCGTTTGGGCGAATCCGCTTACGCAGATCAGCGCCAGTAATACGGTAAGTAATTGTTTTTTCATGATGTAATTATTGGGTTTTGGTTATTGCTTAGAATGTGGTAAAAATAAGTAAAATTCAGGAAATCGAACCGTATAATTATCCATTTAACATTCACATGACAATACACTTTCTTCAACCGATTTGCATCCTTTGAAATTCAGCGAATTCGATTAAAAAAGCAAAATAAAACGGAATTATTTAACATTTCCCATCAGCCTTCGAACGACCGGTGAAATGGCGATCAGCACGATGCCACTAATGAGCGCATATAACGCCAATTGAGAATAACCGTCCGTATACGAAATCAGCTTTTCAGCCGATGTAGCATCTTCTTTAGGTGATGCCATTCCGGCGCCTAAAATTCCGGCCACATACTGTCCGTAAGCGCTGGCTAAAAACCACATACCCATCATCATCCCCTGAAGCCTGACTGGTGCCAGCTTAGTCATTATCGATAGACCGATTGGCGATAAACAAAGTTCGCCAAAGGTGATGATGAAATAGGCGAGTGTAAATACCTCAAGTGATGTCATGCCGTTGCCATCCGCAAAAAAGCGCGTCGCATAAAAAGTATAGAAGGCTAATGCCAGGAATAGAAATCCTAAACCGAATTTGATCACTGTGTTGGGTTCTGCTTTTCGTTTAGCCATCCACATCCATAGCAATCCCAGCAGTGGTGCAAATATGATTACAAAGAGTGCATTAGCAGAATTGTTGACGCCGTTGGGATCGAGCTTCGCTCCAAACATTGAATCCTTCAGGTTATTGGAGGCAAACAAGTTTAATGAACCACCGCTTTGTTCAAAGAAAGCCCAGAATAAAATGGAGAAAACAATAAATACCATTGCAGCAGCTAATTTTTTCTTTTCCTCTGCTGTACATTTTACCATTTCAGCGATCAGGTAAACAAGTGTAATCGGACCAATGGTATACATAAACAGGTCGGTGTATGCTGTTTTCGCAACCATGGTCATAATAACCGGAATTACTGCAAGCGATCCAATGTAGGTCAGTATCTCTTTGAGCCGACTGGTCTTTGAATCACCCTGCAGTGGTGACAAGCCAATTGGTCCAAGGCTACGTTGTGTAAACACAAATGTCAGCAGACTGATCGTCATGACAATAGCTGCCAGTCCGAATGCCAGATTCCAGGAGTAGCTTTTCGCGATGGCTACACATGCATATCCTCCCAATAATGCGCCAACGTTTATGCCTGCGTAAAAAAGTGAAAACCCTGCATCTCTACGATGATCATGTTCGTTATAAAGCGCTCCAACCATCGTGGATATGTTTGGTTTGAAGAAGCCGGTTCCAACGATGGTAAAACTTATTCCCATGAAAAATAAATCGTGCGGATTGAAAGCCAGTATGCAACTTCCCACAATCATCAATAGTCCGCCCCAGAATAATGATTTTCGAAAACCGAGAATCTTATCGGCAAAAAGACCTCCAATAAACGTAAAAGCATAAACAAACGCTTGGGTGGCTCCGTATTGCAAGTTCGCATCGGCTTCGTTCATACTCAAGCCAATAACGGTGTCCACCATGAAAACGGTCAACATACCGCGCATTCCGTAAAAGCAGAAACGCTCCCACATCTCGGAAAAGAAGAGATACCATAGTTGTTTAGGATATCGGCCTTTGAAATTGCGGATTTCTTCTATTGTTGTGCTCATGATGATTTAAGATATTAAATTCAAAATTCAAGATTCAAAATTCAAGATTCTGTACTCGTAATTCTGCATTCTTAACTCTGCATTCCTAACTCTGCATTCTTAATTCTACATTCTTAATTCTACATTCTTAATTCTACATTCTTAATTCTACATTCTTAATTCTGCATTCTTAATTCTGCATTCTTAATTCTGCATTCTTAATTACCATCAAGCTGCTCCAACGCCATGACAACTCTTGAACTTCTTTCCGCTACCACACGGACATGGATCATTTCGGCCAACCTTTTGTTCAACACGCACAGGTTGAACTTTCGGTGGGGCGGGAGGTCCGCCTTGTGTTGTGCCGCCGTTGGTCTCCGGTGAATCGGACTTACTCATTCGAAGATTGCGCATATCCTGCTTTGGCTGCGGACGCGCTTCGCGAACTTGGTTGGGGTCTTGTTGCGGTATTACACCTTTGAATAGGAATGAGATAATTTCACGATTAGTTGCCTCCAGCATTTTCTTGAAGAGCTCGAACGATTCAAATTTGTAAATCAACAATGGATCTTTCTGCTCGTATACTGCATTCTGTACGGATTGCTTTAGATCGTCCATCTCGCGCAAATGCTCTTTCCAGGCATCGTCAATCATTATCGAAATGATCGATTTCTCGAAAGAGTTGATCAATTCGCGTCCATTACTTTCAATGCATTTTTTTAAGTTGGCAACAACCTGAATACCTTTTGTGCCATCAGTAAACGGAACAACAATATTCTGAATAGTCGCTCCCTGATTTTCGTAAACATTGCGAATGAAATCACGTGTTTTGTCGATGACCAGTTGCGATTTGTGACGGTAGTAGCGCTGTGCTTCGGTAAATACTTTTTCGCAAATAGCATCCTCTTTACCTCCCATAAATTCCTGTTCGGAAACCGGACATTCGATGGCAAGGATTCGCAACAGTTCCAATTGGAACTCTGCATAGTCGCGTGTTTCGAGATGTTGCTGTACGATTGATTCACAGGTATCGTAAAGCATGTTGCCTACATCGATGCTCAATCGTTCTCCGTAAATTGCATGACGGCGGCGTGTATAGATTACTTCACGCTGTGCATTCATGACATCGTCGTATTCAATCAATCGTTTACGGATGCCGAAATTATTTTCTTCTACTTTGCGTTGTGCACGTTCGATGGAGTTGGTGATCATGGAGTGCTGGATCACTTCGCCTTCCTCAATACCCATTCTGTCCATCAGTTTCACAATACGATCGGATCCGAAGAGTCGCATCAAGTCATCTTCCAGCGAAACATAAAACTGTGAAGAACCCGGATCGCCCTGACGACCGGATCGTCCACGCAACTGGCGATCAACACGGCGTGAGTCGTGCTTCTCCGTACCGATAATTGCTAAACCACCGGCTGCTTTTACTCCTTCACCCAATTTGATATCTGTTCCCCGACCTGCCATGTTGGTAGCAATGGTTACCGTTCCGGATTGACCGGCTTCGGCAACAATCTGCGCTTCCCTTTGGTGCA
Source organism: Bacteroidota bacterium (assembly GCA_041178685.1). Classification (GTDB taxonomy): domain Bacteria; phylum Bacteroidota; class Bacteroidia; order AKYH767-A; family 2013-40CM-41-45; genus Pollutiaquabacter. The sequence goes on along the minus strand of JBEGUX010000002.1, from coordinate 5,512 downwards.
GTTTTGCATTAAGAACATTGTGTTTGATACCACGCAACTTTAACATCCTGCTCAGTAATTCAGAGGTTTCCACAGAAGTTGTACCAACGAGAACCGGTCGTCCTGCTTTTACAAGTGCTTCTACTTCTTCAATTACTGCGTTGTATTTCTCTCGTTTAGTTTTATAAACTTTATCTTCAGAATCTTTGCGAAGAATATCCCGGTTGGTAGGAATTACTACTACATCCAGTTTGTAAATAGTCCAGAATTCCTGAGCTTCTGTTTCGGCAGTACCTGTCATCCCGGCCAGTTTGTGGTACATGCGGAAATAATTTTGCAGCGTAATGGTTGCATACGTTTGCGTAGAAGCCTCTACTTTCACATTTTCCTTTGCCTCAATAGCCTGGTGTAACCCATCTGAATATCGGCGGCCTTCCAGTACACGACCTGTCTGCTCGTCAACAATTTTTATTTTTCCGTCGGCTACAATATACTCCACGTCTTTTTCGTAAAGCGTGTAAGCACGTAACAATTGATTTACGGTATGAATACGCTCTGACTTGACGGCATAATCTCGTAACAACTCATCTTTACGCGTAAGCTTTTCTTCAGCAGTGGCGGAGGAGCGTTCGATTTCAGCGATGACTGCGCCCACATCCGGAAGTACAAAGAAGCTTTTGTCTTCTGTGTTTGAGCTGATTAATTCCACACCTTTCTCGGTCAGTTCAATGCTGTTGTTCTTTTCGTCGATAACGAAATAGAGTGGAGCATCAGCTTTATGCATCTCTTTCTGCTGATCCTGCATGTGAAAGTTCTCGGATTTCTGCATGATGGCTTTTACACCTTGCTCTCCAAGTAATTTAATCAACGCTTTGTTTTTTGGTAATCCGCGGTAGGCGCGGAACATCGAAATTCCCGCCTCATCATTTTTATTTTGTTCTAGCAACTTACGCGCATCTGCGATGAGCGTGTTGACGTATTCCCGCTGATTGCGCACCAATTGTTCGATCTTGGGTTTGTAAATGTCGAACTCATGATGGTCGCCTTTTGGTGTAGGGCCGGAAATGATTAATGGAGTACGTGCATCATCAATCAATACAGAGTCCACCTCGTCTACGATAGCGAAATGGTGGCCGCGTTGCACCATATCTTCCGGTGAACGCGCCATATTGTCGCGCAGGTAATCGAAGCCAAATTCATTGTTAGTCCCGTAAGTAATATCGGCGAGGTAAGCATTTCTCCGTGAGGGAGAATTCGGTTCATGCTTGTCGATACAGTCTACCGTCAATCCCAGAAATTCAAAAAGCGGACCGTTCCATTCAGCATCACGTTTTGCCAGGTAATCGTTGACGGTTACAACGTGAACTCCTTTTCCTGCGAGCGCATTCAGATAAATTGGCAATGTAGCGACCAATGTTTTTCCTTCACCAGTTGCCATCTCGGAAATTTTACCTTGATGCAACACAGTTCCGCCGATCAGCTGCACGTCGTAGTGTACCATGTTCCACGTTACCCGATTACCGGCAGCTGTCCAATTATTCAGATAGGTAGCCTGATTACCTGAGATCGAAACATAGTCTTTGGTAGTTGCGAAAAGTCTATCCAAATCTGTAGCAGTTACAGTAAGTGATGGATTCTCTGAAAGTCGACGAGCTGTTTCTTTTACAACAGCAAATGCCTCCGGCAGAATTTCCAGCAACACTTCCTCGATCTCCTGATTGAGTTGCTTTTTCAGTGTATCAATATTCTTGTAGAGGTCTTCAAGTTCATGAACATCCATTTCAGGATTGGCCGCAGCTTTATCTTCCAATGATTTGATTTCATTCGCTGTTTCCTGGATGTGATCCTGGATGCGCTGCTTGAAATCGTTGGAGCGCTGACGAAGTTCGTCGTTCGACAAGTTAGAAAGACCGGAAAAACGGTCTTTAATTTTGTCGACAAATGGGTTGAGTTCCTTGAGATCGCGGTCGCTTTTTGAACCGAAGAGTTTGCCAATGGCTTTATTGAGTATTCCTAGCATTTCAGGGTGGGTGAAAAGAGTTCCAAAAGTACTCTTTATTTCCCTTTCTTTTTAGCTGCACTTCAACTTTATACGCTTAATAATGAGATGAATGCACGGTTGCTGCCATCGATATAATTCGGTACTTTTGTTTGCACCTTTAAATAGTGCTTCCCCTTATGTTACATCGAGTTTATCGTGCTGTTTTTATTGCAGCAATTTGCATTGCTTTTTCTGTTGAATTATTCGCTCAGCCGTGGAATAAAACTTCAATAATTGCCGCCCAACAGCCGGAACCGATGAAGCCTAACTTGAAATTGGTTCAGCAGCGTTTTGAAGACTATTGGAAATTCCGCTCTCCTAAATTAGAAGAGGAGGGAAATGTGAAAGAGGGCGGCTATCAGCAGTTTCGTCGGTGGGAATGGTTCGCTAAACAGCGGCTGTATCCTAGCGGTAATCCTGTTCACCCTGAAATTTTATTCAAGGAATATCAAAAGTTAAAAAAGGAGCAATCGCTACATCGAGTATCTAACCGCGTGGCTAATTGGCAGTACATTGGACAGCAACAATTGCCAACCAATAATGGAGGTGCCGGGCGAATCAATGTTTTTCGGGTACATCCACAGAATAATAATGTAATCTACATCGGTGCTGCGAGTGGTGGCATTTGGAAAACAACCGATGGCGGTTCCAGCTGGACGGCGTTATCGGATTTTCTTCCTTCCATTTCAGTGGCTGATATTGCAATCAATCCACGTTATCCTGACTCGTTGTATGTAGCTACCGGTGATGGGTATGGTTATGAAGTTTCAGATGGATTTTGGGGAGGAACTTATAGCGCAGGTGTATTGGTTTCTCCCGATGGTGGAATGACTTGGCAATCGTCCGGACTTTCTTTTGATCAGACCAACAGTGAAATTATTCAACGGCTTGTTATACATCCTAACCGGCCGGAAATACTTCTCGCTTCTTCCAGGGATTTTCTGCACCGCTCGAATGACGGTGGACAAACCTGGAATACGGTTCGCGTTGGCCATCACTTCGACATAGAATTTCATACGGTTAATCCGGATACGATCTTCGCGACCGACGAGCAATCGTTACTCTGGTCAACAGATGCGGGTTTGAACTGGACCGTCTTGCAATCCGGTTTATGCAATGGTCGCTTATCGCTTGCAGTAACTCCGGCTGATCCTTCAGTTGTTTATGTGCTGTGTGAAAGCGGTGAGCTTTACCGGTCGAATTTTTTAGGCGTAAATTTAATTGCGGTTACGCCTCCAACAGATGCTAATTTTTATGGCTACTATGATTGTGTACTAGCTGTATCGCCTAATAATGAGAATGTGGTTATTTGCGGTGGGGTAGACATGGTGCGTTCTACGGATGGGGGTAATACCTGGAGTCCAATTGGTACAAGTGTTCACGTAGATCAGAAGTACATTGACTTTCAGCCGGGAAGTGGTCAAGTGGTTTATTCATGCAACGATGGAGGATTTTACAGATCGGGTAATCAGGGAACGGGTTGGACAAATTTGAGCGCAGGTTTGGCGATCAAACAGTATTATCGAATGGCACACTCAACTTCTGATCCTTATACCGTTTACTGCGGATCACAGGATAATGGAACAGATCGATTGACGGCCGGCACCTGGCGACGTGTTTCCGGTGGCGATGGCATGGATTGTATGGTAGATTACTCCAATGATCAAATTGCTTATGTGTCCTACCAATATGGCGCACTTCGTAAGTCGACCAATGGTGGGTTGAGCTTCACGGATATTGCACCCTCAAATGGCGATTGGGTTGCGCCCTATGCGATGCACCCATTTAATCCTTCTATTATCTATGGTGGTTATGAAGAAGTATATAAGTCCGATGATGGTGGTCAAAACTGGTATACGATTTCCAATGGACAGTTCAATGAGGATATCACTTGCCTAGATGTTAATCGCTTTAATCCTGATGTAATTTATGCGTCAAATCTTGATCAGCTTTTTCGAACGGTTAACGGTGGAGTCAACTGGACGAACATTGTTGCGGGATTACCTGTGTCATCGGCTGTGATAACGGGAATAACATCATCAGCAACTGATCCTGATGAAGTGTGGGTCACGTTCTCCGGCTATTCGGCCGGAACAAAGGTCTTTCATTCCACAAACGGCGGACTTAGCTGGACAAATATTTCCGGTACGCTTCCCAATATTCCTGTCAATTGTATTGTCTACCAACGGAGCAGTCCTGATGCATTATACATTGGAACTGATTTGGGAGTTTATTATACTGACAGTACGTTAAATGATTGGGTTTTCTACAATACCGGTTTGCCCAATGTGATTGTATTTGATCTAGATATTCATTACGGGCAGGGCAAACTTAGAGCGGCAACTTATGGTCGCGGGTTATGGCAAAGTGACCTGAATTCATTCACGCCTCCGTCACTTGATGCAGCAGTAAGCGCAGTGTTATCGCCCGTTGGAACGCTTTGTTATGGTTTGGTAACACCAGTTATTGTCCTTCAAAACCGCGCCACAGATACGCTTACCAATGTATTAGTTTCTTATTATATTGATAATGTATTAATCGACACTATGACATGGTACGGTTTATTGTTACCGGGAGAAGTGGATACTTTTTCTTTGTCGGCAATGACTGTTTATCCGGGTTCACGAACCTTTAGGGTAGAATTGTCTGATCCTAATGGAGGGACGGACCAGCAAACTGCTAACGATTCGCGTTCAACCACTTTTGTAATGTTGCAACCTGCAGTTGCTGCTCCGGTATCAGAAGATTTTGAATCACAAGTTTTCCCATCAAGCAACTGGAATGTTTCCGATCCTGCCGGATTGTATAACCTTAATTCGAATACCGGCGGTTTTCAATTGTCCTCTACATCACTTTATGCGAACTGCTATGATATTTCTTCCGGCGAAGCTGATCTAATCTCACCGGTGATTGATTTGTCTGTTGCAACAGCGCCTGTTTATATTGATTTCAATGTAGCATATGCTATGTACTCTTCGCAATATCACGACTCACTCGTTGTTTTATTAAGTTATGATTGCGGCGAAACATATATGCGCGTTTATGAAAAAGGCGACGACTCCTTGGCTACTGCCCCCAATAGCGGAGTGAATTTCGTTCCTTCACAAGCATCCGATTGGCGTGCGGAGCGTGTTGATATCAGCAATTATATCGGAAGTGAGGTGGTGGTGAAGTTTCAAGTTATCTCCGGTTACGGAAACGATATTTATCTTGACGATATCAATATCTACGGCAGTACGAGTAGTATACATTCGATCGAAAAAGTTGAGCCGTTGATTTATCCTAATCCTGCTGCTGATCGTATTACCGTACAATGTCCTGCCGTATTTTCATCAGTACAATTTCTAATGACAGATTTGCTTGGTCGTGAAGTGTTGCGCAGCGAATCATCCTACCGGACTTTCACATTGGACGTTTCCGGAATTGATTCCGGATGTTATAATGTGACGATCATTGGTGATGGCCGTCGCGTGTCGAAAAGTAAAGTCCTGC
>JBEGUX010000001.1:0-3645 GCA_041178685.1 Bacteroidota bacterium | reverse complement strand
TGGACCGGAGTTGAATGTACCCGTAAAATTAAAAGGTCGGTTCGGCAAGGCATTAAATGCCGAAAATCCATAGGCGATAGTCGGAGCAACGAATCCTTGTCGCATGATCAAAGGATTAACCCATATTCTAACGCTTATATCGCCGGTTTGAGTATAATTCGAGGAGAAGATCATGTCCCCTAGCCTGACCAAACTTGCATCCACAAAAAAAGAAGCTGCTGAATGACCGCCGGTGGAAGCCGATCCCGAATTCGATACTGTATTTGAAGTGACATTGAACACAGGTTGATTGCGGAATACTTCTATATCAACATAATTACTGCCGCTGTCATACAGTGTTGTGAAAGCATATAACCAAAGATCTCCCGGCAAACCGGCATCGGAAAATGTACGTCGCAAATGCGCACCGGCATCCACCATATCTGTGGTTGCTGCCACGGTTCCAATTCCCGGGCGCCAATCAATTAATGGGTTATAGTTATTTCTAAAATTTGCTGAAACAGAAATAGAACTATCTGAACCAAAGTTATCACGAGTAGCAACAGCATCGAGCATCCAGCAGAATGATGCTGATGAGTCGTAGAGCATTGTTCCTGGAGCAACGGCCATTCGTTGCACATAGGTCATATTCGCATCCAACAAACTTGGAGCACCAACTAGCGTATCCCGAAAATCACGAGCACTTAAAACGACCGGCGGTTGCGCAGTTGCTGAGGTTAATCCGATGACACCAAAACCGCTTCCTCCGAGTGAATCTGTGAACCAGTCGTCGGAATTGAAGAATGTAGTATTAGCATACAAGCCGGCATCCAAAGCAAAGCCCTCTGCAACGGCCGAATCTGTGCAGCCAATCAACACCTGTGGAGCAGGAAAATTCCCGGATGATTGTGCAAATATCTTAGTACTTGCGAAGAGAATTACAAAGAAAAATACTCGTGCATTCATGGAGCGGTGTTTTACGATTAATCCAACGTAAAATTAATCGATTTACAGCTCGGTAATAAAAAAGAAAATAAGGTACGAGGAAGAGTTTTGAGAGTAGAATGTTAAGATCAATAATAGACCGTTTCATGTCCGAGATACGAGTGTTTTTTTATCGTACACATCAGTCAAACGGACTTTCCAAACATATACATCCTGTTGCACAGGGTGGCCATTTAGTGTGCCATCCCATTTGCACTGAGCCGGCATTCCATCTTCGCCAAAGTAATCGTATGGAACATTGGAATCCACATAATGACCGTGATATATTTCAAGTCCCCAGAGATCAAAGATCCATAAATCATATTCTTTGAGGCCCATTCCTTTTCCGTAAAACATATTGTTGTTACGATCGTCATTCGGAGTGAAAGCGCTTGGGATATAAAAGGTGAAATTCGGTACAATATCGAGAGGACGAATAACGGTATCCACACAACCTTTACTGGTCATCACTTACAGCGTAACATCAAAATGGTAAAAATCATTGCCCGTCATCGCTGAGGAGTACGAGTGATTAGGCTGAGGTCCCGCCAGCGATAACGGTGTTCCATCGCCAAATTCCCACAACCACTGAACAACATCGGCAGAAGACTGATCATTGAACCAGAACACCGGACTATTCACTTCGCTAGTTGCTGAACTTACCGAGAAATCAGCATTGGGATTCGGGTGAACGATGATAGGCTCGCCCTACTAGTAGATGTCACCTATGCAAAACGCGGCATTGGCAATTTTTTTATCTGTACTTGCTGATTAATACGCAAACGATTATTTTTATCAAAACTAATTACGAATCATGCGTCACCTACTCTACATTGGGATTTCAATCGCTTTACTGTCATCCAGCTGCAAAAAAGATAATACTTACGACACAACACCAGTAGATCAATACGCCTGGATTGTAGGACATCAAGACACTACCGGCTATGGCACGATATTGTTGACTCGAGATGGCGGGTTAAGTTTCGAGCGACAAGGACTCGGGCAAGCGGCACTTATGGGAGTCGATGTGCTCGATGTTTTTGCAGTTAGCAAAAGCAATGTGTGGGCCGTAGGTACAAATAACAGTATTCTCAAAACCACGGATGGTGGTACAACGTGGCAATCCGTTGCTGCACCGCAAAGTACCATCCCAACGGAACTTTACTCCATAAGTATAATAAATCAAAATACGATTTACATCAGCGGTAGTTTTGGCATGGTCTATAAATCTACCGATGGTGGAGCACAATGGAGCTTGTGCGACACGACAGGATTTAATCAAGCTCTGATTCAAGGCATTCATGCCATAACGCCGGACAGGGTTTTCCTGGCAGGCGGCGTGATGGATGACAACGGTGATCTGCGTGGCTTTATTCGCTACACCGAAAATGGTGGCGCATCTTGGGATTCAGTTACACTAGCAGACGACTTTAATCGTCACGAATGGATTTCGCCGGTGTCCTACGGTAATACCATCATTATTCACGGCGCAACCAATTATTATACGGTCAGTCGCGACAATGGTATCACATGGCAAAACGATTCAACAGCTGTTGCCGGCGGAACCAATGGTGGCGCAGACATCAATCACCTCATCATGTTGGGTGAAAACAACTGGTGGGCAGCAATGGATATGGGACATTTGATTCGCACCACAAATGGCGGACAAACCTGGAGTGATCCCACGACAGGATTAGGCGGCGCCTTTATGCTCGGCATAGATGCCTATAACAACAACATTGCCCTGTCCGTAGGAGAAACAACAAGCTTTCCTCGTTTCGGCCCTATCTCGCGCACAACGAATGGAGGGCAATCCTGGACAAAAGTATATACACACGGAAGTGCGTTATATAAAGTGTCGTTTGCGAAGTAAGACGCTATAGAATAGCTTGTAAAGCCGAACACTCTTTAAATAAATACTTCCCACTGCTTCTGCAGTTCTCCATTGGTAAGCACTTTAATAAAGTAAACACCACTTTTCACTTCGTGTAATTTCACGCGCACTTCAAGTTCGAACCTTCAGCTACACGCTTGGTGGGCGACATCAATTCACGGATCACTTCGCCGTTGTAGTCGGCAAGAGCGATACGACCCGAAATGAATTGATTTTGAAACCCTCCTAAAATATCGAAATCCCTGACCTTCACAATGTATTTTTAGGGCAATGCATCGAGCTTAAAAGACCCATTTAGGTTTCAGTAAAGCGATTGAGCTTTAATAGATCGTCTCAAAAACCAACAATTGAATCTTCCCGTAAGGGAGCCCCACAAGCGATACTGACAGACGAGTTAGAAGATAAAATCTGCGAATTAGGAGAGAAACTAAAATCAATTTTGAAAGCAACGAGTTCGGAAATTAGCAGAAAGGGCGATGAGAAAATCTAATAGATTTCATCACTCGTAAACTACATCGATTATGTATCGTCACTAATGTTGATCTGCAACATAACGCATCATTCAACTTATAAATGGTTGCGTTGTTATATCAAGAATGAATAACATATACAATTTGCAGAGACAACAACTTGTAAAGAAGTATACGTTAAATGCTATCTAGTTATTTTGTACGTCGTCAAACTAAAGTGCACCAGAACGACTTTATTTTAAGGTGGTATTAGTTCAAATTTAATTGTTTTTCTTTTTCGTACAACTTTCTTCTTAGTTTGAATGTCCGGACTCGTGT